>JAKBCD010000260.1 GCA_021808205.1 Pseudomonadota bacterium
GAAGACGCCAAGGAACTGGAGGCGAACAAATATTCGCTCTCTTACGTGGCGCTGGATGGCTCCATCGGCTGCATGGTGAACGGCGCTGGCCTCGCCATGGCGACCATGGACATCATCAAGCTCTACGGCGCTGAGCCCGCGAACTTCCTGGACGTCGGCGGCGGCGCCACCAAGGAGCGCGTGACGGCTGCGTTCAAGATCATCCTGTCCGACCCGAACGTGGAAGGCATCCTGGTCAACATCTTTGGCGGCATCATGCGCTGCGACGTGATCGCGGAAGGCGTGATCGCGGCGGCGCGCGAAGTGTCGCTCTCCGTGCCGCTGGTGGTGCGCCTGGAAGGCACCAATGTGCAGCTCGGCAAGGACATCATGGCCAAGTCCGGCCTGCCCATCATCCCCGCCGACAACCTGGCCGATGCGGCCGAAAAAATCGTCAAAGCCGTGAAGGAAGCCGCGTAATGGCCGTTCTCGTCAATAAAAACACCAAGGTCATCACCCAGGGCTTCACCGGAGCCCAGGGCACCTTCCACTCCGAGCAGGCGCTGGCCTACGGCACCAAGGTTGTGGGCGGTGTAACACCCGGCAAGGGCGGCACCACGCATCTGGACCTGCCGGTGTTCAACACCGTGGCAGAGGCTGTCGCCAAAACCGGCGCCAACGCCTCCGCCATCTATGTGCCGCCGCCGTTCGCGGCTGATTCCATCCTGGAAGCCATCGATGCGGGCATGGAGCTGATCGTCTGCATCACTGAAGGTATTCCGGTGCTAGACATGGTGAAGGTCAAGCGCGCCCTGTCCGGCTCCAAATCCCGTTTGGTCGGCCCCAACTGCCCCGGCGTCATCACCCCGGATGAGTGCAAGATCGGCATCATGCCCGGCCACATCCACAAGCGCGGCTCCATCGGCATCGTCTCACGCTCCGGCACCCTCACTTATGAGGCCGTGGCGCAGACCACCGCCGCCGGGCTTGGCCAGTCCACCTGCGTGGGCATTGGCGGCGACCCGGTGAAGGGCACCGACTTCATCGAAGTGCTGGACATGTTCCTGCATGACGATGAGACCCAGGCGATCATCATGATCGGCGAAATCGGCGGCCCCTCCGAGATCGACGGCGCGGAATTCCTGGCCCGCCACAAGATCAAGAAGCCGGTTGTGGGCTTCATCGCCGGTGCCACCGCACCTCCGGGCCGCCGCATGGGCCATGCCGGTGCGGTTATCTCCGGCGGCAAAGATACCGCCCAGGCGAAGATTGCCGCCATGAAGGAAGCGGGTATCTTCGTGGCGGATAGCCCAGCCTCGCTGGGCAGCACCATGCTAAAGGCGCTCAGCGCCTGATTTTGAAACCCCCAGGTGGTCTCACCTGGGGGTTTTTTATGCCCCCGGCCGCTTCCATGCGCCCTGGGCAACCCAGCCAAAAGGTCAGAGTAACGGTACAATAACATTCCTGCCTTATATGTGCCGTAAAGAGGGTCCTGCATAACATCCGCCCGGTCGATTCTTGGAGGCCAGGCTGTTGGTTCTGGAAAAGGATGGATCGGATGGCCGGTGTGGACGTGATCGCGACGGCGATGAACGGGGCAAATGCCCAATTCATCGCGCAGCTTTATGCGAAATGGGCGGACGCCCCCAACTCGGTTGACCCCGATTTCGCGGCGCTGTTCGCCGCCCTGGACGATGATACCCGCGCCATCTTCACGGATGCCTCCGGCGCCTCCTGGGCGCCCCGGCCGTCAGTATTCGAAACCGTCAGCACCGAGGCCGCCCCCCGCCAGGCGCAGCCCCCCGCCCTTGCTGATACCCATGCCGCAACGCTGGATTCCATCCGCGCCCTCATGCTCATCCGCGCCTACCGGGTGCGCGGCCATCTGGAAGCCCGGCTCGACCCGCTGGGCCTGAAACAGAAGGGCAACCATTCCGAGCTTGACCCCGCCTCCTACGGCTTCACCGAAGCGGGGGACATGGACCGGCCGATTTTCCTCGACGGCGTGCTGGGCTTCGACACCGCCACCCTGCGCGAGGTGATGGCAGCACTCCGCCAGAGTTATTGCGGCGAGATCGGCGTGGAGTTCATGCATATCCAGGACCCGGCACAGAAAAGCTGGATCCAGCGCCGGATCGAGGGTGCGCCCTGGCTCACCGCCTACGACAAAAAGGGCAAGACCAAGATCCTGAAGCAGCTGACCGAGGCTGATTCCTTCGAAACATTTTGTCAAAAGCGCTTCGTCGGCACCAAGCGTTTCGGGCTTGAAGGCGGTGAGAGCACCATTCCGGCGCTGCACGCCATCATCGAGGCCGCCTCGGCCAAGGGTGTGCGGGAAATCGCCATCGGCATGCCGCACCGCGGCCGCCTCAACACCCTGGTTAATATCGTCAAGAAGCCGCTGGTGGCGCTGTTTTCCGAATTCGGCGGCGCCTCCGCCAAGCCGGACGACGTGCAAGGCTCAGGCGATGTAAAATACCATCTCGGCACCTCCACGGATGTAGTGATCAACGGCAATCAGCTGCACGTTTCGCTGCAACCCAACCCCTCGCATCTTGAGGCGGTGGACCCGGTGGTGGTTGGCAAGATCCGCGCCCGGCTGGATATGGCCGGCGATGCCACACGCCGTTCCGCCATGGCAATTCAGATGCATGGCGACGCCGCCTTCGCGGGCCAGGGGCTGGTGTATGAAACACTGGCGATGAGCCAGCTCATCGGCTACCGCACCGGCGGCTCGGTGCATCTGGTGGTGAACAACCAGATCGGCTTCACCACCGTCCCCGCACACGCTTTTTCGGGCATGTATTGCACGGATGTCGCGAAATCCGTCCAGGCACCCATTTTTCATGTGAATGGCGACAACCCCGAGGCCGTGGTTTATGTGGCGCAGCTTGCCGCCGAGTTCCGCTGCGAATTCGCAACCGATGTGGTTATCGACCTCGTCTGCTACCGCCGCCATGGTCACAACGAAAATGACGAGCCAGCGTTCACCCAACCGATCATGTACAAGGCGATCCGCGCCTTGCCGACCACACGCACCCTGTACGCGGAAGCGCTGGCGAAGGAAGGCTCTGTCTCCGAGGCGGAGGCGAACGCCCTGCAAAACGCCTATGGCCAGGAGCTGGAAGCCGCCTTTGAGGGTGCCAAGGACTACAAGGTCAACAAGGCGGATTGGCTGGAAGGCCATTGGGCCGGGCTGAAGCAGGCGGGCGACGATGTTGAACAGCTGGATGGCATTACCGCCGCCCCGCTGGCGCAGCTTCAACAGGTGGGTAAGGCGCTCTACACCCCGCCGCAAAACTTCAACCTCAACCCCAAGATCGCCCGTCAGCTGGAAGACAAGCGGCAGATGTTCGAATCTGGCGAGCGCATCGACTGGGCCACCGGCGAGGCGCTGGCGTTTGGTACCCTGCAGCTGGATGGCCACCGCGTGCGCCTCTCGGGTGAGGATGTGCAGCGCGGCACCTTCTCCCAACGCCACGCGGTGCTTATCGACCAGACGAATCAAAACGAATACGTGCCGCTGAACAATATCCAAGCGGGGCAGGCGCGTATCGAGCTGTTCAACTCCCTGCTGTCGGAGGCAGGGGTGCTGGGCTTCGAATATGGCTACTCCCTGGCCGACCCCTCGGTGCTGGTGCTGTGGGAGGCGCAGTTTGGCGATTTCGCCAATGGCGCGCAGGTGATCATCGACCAGTTCATCGCCGCGGGCGAGAGCAAATGGCTGCGCATGAGCGGTTTGGTGATGCTGCTGCCGCATGGCCAGGAAGGCCAGGGGCCGGAGCATTCCTCCGCCCGGTTGGAGCGTTACCTCCAGCTTTGCGCCGAGAACAATATGGTGGTTGGCAATTTCACCAGCCCGGCGAATTATTTCCATGCGCTGCGCCGCCAGATGAAACGCAACTACCGCAAGCCACTGGTGCTCATGACGCCAAAATCCCTGCTGCGCCACAAGCTTGCGGTTTCACCGCTGGCGGATTTCGCCGAGGGCACCTGCTTCAAATTCGTTTTGCCTGAAACCGACACGCTGGTGCCGCCCGAGCAGGTGAAGCGCGTGGTGCTGTGCTCC
>JAKBCD010000261.1 GCA_021808205.1 Pseudomonadota bacterium
GGCCCACGAAGTAGAAGCCCAGCGCCATCATGAGGCGGAAGGACCAGAAGGTGACGAACACGTTGGGAATGGTGTCCTTCTCCGTCCGCGCCACGATGGCCGCCTGGTTGGCCGGGGTGATCAGGCTCAGATCCTGGTCGGGTGCGTAGCGCTGCGCCAGGAAGCCGTAGCCCATGTCGCTCTCATTGGCTTTGAAAGTGGCCAGGGCGGCGGCGTCATGGTCTTTGCCGTAAGCCTGCAGGGCGTTCAGCGCGGTGATGCCTTTTTCGATCCGCGGGCCGGCTTGCTGCTCAAGCGAGATGAGGCCCAGGATGTTGGTGGAGAAAGAATGCGCGATCAGCGGGTCCAGCACATAAGGCACGCCGATTTCCAGCCGGTTGGTCTGGGTGGCCTGGTCCGGCAGGGCAAACACCAGCCAGGGTGCCGCGGCGGCGGAACCGCCCGCGTCGCTATCCTGCCACAGCCCCTCGATGGCGGCGATCTTGGTAGGCTGCACCAGATAATCCAGCCGCCCCAGCGCATCGCCCAGTGTCACCACCGCCAGCGACGAGATGACGCCGAACAGAGCCGCCATACGGAAGGAGCGCGCCGCGAACTCCCGGTGCTGCTGACGCAGGATGTAGAAGGCGGAAATGCCCATCACGAACAGCGCGCCAGTGACGAACCCGGCGATGGAGGTGTGCACGAACTTTGCCTGCGCATCCTCGCTGAACACCAGCTTCAGGAAGGAGTTGAACTCCATGCGCATCGTATCCGGGTTGAAGCTGGCCCCTTGCGGGTTCTGCATGAAACCGTTGGCGATGAGGATCCACAGCGCCGAAAGGTTGGAGCCCAGCGCGGTGAGGTACGTTACCGCCAGATGCCCGGGGCGGGAGAGCCTGTCCCAGCCGAAGAACATCAGGCCGATGAAGGTGGACTCCATGAAGAAGGCCATCAGCCCCTCGATCGCCAGCGGGGTGCCGAACACGTCACCCACGAAATGCGAGTACATGGACCAGTTGGTGCCGAACTCGAATTCCATGGTCAGGCCCGTGGCCACGCCGATGGCGAAGTTGATGGCGAAGAGCTTGCCCCAGAACTGGGTCATGTCCTTGTAAATCTGCTTGCCGGTGATGACGTAAACCGTCTCCATGGCCGCCAGAAGAAAGGTCATGCCAAGCGTCAGCGGCACGAAAATAAAGTGGTAGAGTGCCGTCAACGCGAATTGCAGACGCGATAGATCGACGACACTCGGATCGATTAACGGCATGCCGCTTTCTCCGATTAGTGGAAAACCTTTGTTACCAAGTGTTCCGGGTATAAAAGCTAATGCTGCCCAGCGGGTTGATCTTTATCAAATCCTGTCTTCCCGGGGCCAAGTTACAGGAAAGTTCATGGCTGCATCATACCGCCTGCATGGCAGGGCGGTGACTCGTGGTGCTTCCGAAACGTTAATACCCGTAAAAGTTGCGCTTAGGAATCAGGAAATGCGGGCGGCCTTGCCGTTGCGTAGGGCGTAAATCTCGTCCATCAGCGCCAGTCCGGCGGGGCGGTGGGTGATGTAGAGCACGGTGCGGCCCTTCAAAATGGGGGCAAGGTCGGCCAGAAAAGCGCGTTCCGTCTCCGCATCCAGCCCTTCGGTCGGCTCGTCCAGAATCAGCCAGGGGGCGGGTTTCAGCACCGCCCGCGCCAGGGCCACGCGCCGCGCCTGCCCGCCGGAGAGCTTGGAGCCGCCTTCGCCCACCATGCTGTCCAGCCCTTTCGGCAGGGAGCGGACAAAATCCGCCAGTTGCGCCACCTCCAGCGCCTGCCACAAGGCCGCCTCGTCGGCCGCGCCGTTGGCCAGCAGCAGATTATCCCGGATGGAGGTATGAAACAGATGGCTACGCTGGGAAATAATAGTGGCGTGGCGCGCCATGTCCGCGCTGCCATAGGCCCGCAGATCATGCCCGCCAAAGCGCGCCTCACCGCCCTGGAACTCACGAAAGCGCAGCAGCAGGCTGATGAGCGTGGTTTTGCCGGAACCGGACGGGCCGACAATGCCGACATGCCGCCCCTGGGGCACGGAAAGGCTGAAGCCGTCCAGCACCAAGGACGCATCCGGCGCGTATCGCAGCGTGATGTTGTTCAGCGCCATCCCAAACCCGTCCGGCGCCGGGGCGGGCAATGCCGGAGCGGGCACGGGCGGCGCCTGGTCCGCCAGGGCGAAAATCCGCCGCGCGGCGGCCTTGATTTGCCCCAGGAATTGCAGGGCGGCAGGCAGGGGGGAAGTGGCCTCGAACGCCGCCATGGCGCCCAGCACCAGCATCGGCACCTGGGCGGCGGAAATGCCCCCGGCCTCGAACCGCCGGGCGCCGAACGCCAGCACCCCCAGTAGCGTGGCATTGGCGGCCAGGCCCGAAAGTGCCAAGCCAAGCCCCGACACTCGGCCCATATCCGCCTGGGCGAGCGCCAGCTCGTTATTCAATGAAGCCGCGCGGGCCTGCATGGCGGGGGCGGCGCCAAACACCAGCAGTTCCCCCATGCCTTGGAGCGCCTCTACATATTCGGTGCGCAAGGCTGCGGTGAGCCGGTTGATCTCCGCCCCCGGCCTGGCCCCCTGCCGGCTGGTGAGCATGGGTGCCAGCATACCGTTGAGCGCCAGGCCGAGAATGAGCGCCAGGGCGGCGGGCCAGGAGAAGAAAGCAAAGAATGCCGCCATGGCCAGCCCGGCGGCGATGGCAGTGAGCACCGGCACGAACACCCGCAGATAAAACAGGTTCAATGTGTCGATATCGGTGACGATGCGGTTGAGCAGGTCCGCCGCGCGCTGGGTTTGCAGCACCGCCGGGGCCAGGGGCTCAAGCCGCGTGTAGAACCACACCCGCAGGTCCGCCAGCAGCCGGAAAGTGGCCTCATGCGTCACCAGCCGTTCCGCATAGCGCGAGCCCACGCGCAGCGTGGCGAAAAACCGCACCATGGCGGAGGGTGTGAAGAAATTGAACGCGTTCTGTGCCGCGAACCCGGCCAGCCCTGCCGCCGCTGTGGCGGCAAGAAACCAGCCGGAAAGGGCCAGCAGCCCGAAATTGGCCAGCAGCGTAACCGTTGCCAACCCCAGCCCCGCCAGCATCCAGCCGCGCCGGGGGGAGAGCAGACGGATGAGGCGCCAGATGTCAGACATACGCTGGTTCCTTCTGCGCTATCACCAGGGCCCGGTATGCGCCGGGCACGGCCATCAGGCTTTCATGCGTGCCGGATTGCACCAGCCGCCCCTCCTCCATCACCAGAATCTGGTCCGCCCGTTCCGCCACCGCCAGCCGGTGCGCGATGATGATGGCGGTGCAGCCTTCCGGGAGCGTGCCGATGGCGTCGAGAATGCCGGAGGCGGTGACGCTATCCAGATGCGCGGTGGCTTCGTCCAGAATCAGCAGCCTGGCATTGCGCGCATAGGCGCGGGCCAGCGCCACGCGCTGAATCTCCCCGCCAGAGAGGTTGGCGCCGCCTTCGCCGACCTCGGCGCTGAATTTGTCCGGTAGCGCCTCGATGAAATTATAGGCGTGCGCCCGCGCGGCGGCCCCGCGCAGGGTCGCGAAATCCGGCCCTTCCAGGCCAAGGGCAATGTTGTCTTCGATGCTGCCGTGGAACAAACGCGGGTTTTGCGGCACCCAGGCGAGTGCGCGCCACCAGCTTTCCGGTGCGATCTGCGCGAGGTTTTGCCCATTCACCAGAATCCGTCCGCTTGTGGGCTGAAGAAAGCCCAGCAGCAGGCGCGCGAGCGTAGTTTTGCCTGCCCCCGAGGCGCCGACGATGGCAGTGAGTTTCCCTGCCGGGAAATGGGCGGTGAAATCCTCCACCACCGCCCGCCCAGCATAGGAAAAGCTGAGATGCTCGCAGGTGATTTCAAAAGTTTCCGCGGGGGCCAGCGGTTCTATGCCGTGCGGCGGAACGGGTGTGTCCAATATCGCGAAAATCTGTTTGGCGCTGGCAATGGCGCTCATCCGCGCGTGGTAATGCACGGAAAGCCCGCGCAGTGGCACGAAGAATTCCGGGGCCAGCAGCAGCACCAGAAAGGCCGGGTAGAAGTTGAA
>JAKBCD010000262.1 GCA_021808205.1 Pseudomonadota bacterium
CGGGCACCTCTCCGGGGTTGCCGGTGCGGGCTTATAGGCAAGGCCAGCGATCACGGCAACTGCTCTGCAAGTTCCCCAATCATGCCACCCGTAGAAACAGCATTGACACCGGCCTAGGCCTGGTTATAACGCGCCACTCGCGTGGCTGGGGTTTTCCTCGCCGCGCCCGAAGTTCTATGACGACACCTGATTGGATTACACCATGTTCGCAGTTATCCGCACCGGCGGCAAACAATACCGCGTCACGCCAGACGCCGTATTGAAAGTTGAGAAGCTGGAGGCTGATGCCGGCAGCACGGTTACCTTCACGGATGTCCTTGCCGTCGGTGGCGAAGGCAACCTGAAGCTCGGCGCCCCCGTGGTTGCTGGCGCCTCGGTCACCGCTACCGTCATTGCCCAGGACCGGCTTGATAAGGTTCTGATTTTCAAGAAGCGCCGCCGGCAGAACAGCCGTCGTAAGAACGGCCATCGCCAGCATGTCACCGTGCTGCGCATCTCCGGCATCAACGCGGCCTAAAGGAGCACTCACCAATGGCACATAAGAAAGCTGGCGGCTCGTCCCGCAACGGTCGCGATACCGAAGGCCGCCGCCTTGGCCTCAAGAAGGCTGGCGGCCAGGCCGTCATCGCTGGCAATATTCTGGTCCGTCAGCGCGGCACCAAGGTGAAGCCGGGCTCCAATGTCGGCATCGGCCGCGACCATACCCTCTTCGCCCTCGTGGACGGAAAGGTGGTCTTCCAGCGCAAGGCTGATGATCGCGTGCACGTCTCCATCGAGCCGGCGGTCCAGGCCGCCGAGTAAGGCTGCCGGGCACGCGCCCCACCGTTGAAAGCCGGCGCGAGCCGGCTTTTTTTATGCGAGTTTCCGATGAAATTCCTCGACCAGGCGAAAATCTTCCTAAAATCCGGCGATGGTGGCGATGGTGTCACCGCCTTCCGGCGGGAGAAATATGTCGAATTCGGCGGCCCGGATGGCGGCGACGGCGGCAAGGGCGGGGACATCATCTTCGAATCCGTCGAGAACCTGAACACGCTAATCGATTTCCGCTACACCCAGCATTTCAAAGCGAAAAAGGGCGGCAATGGCGCGGGGTCCGACAAGACCGGTGCGGGCGCGCCGCAGCTGGTCATCAAGGTGCCGGTCGGCACCCAGATCTTCGACGACGACCGTGAGACCCTGCTTGCGGATCTCGACAAACCCGGTATGCGCATCGTCTTCCTGAAGGGCGGCGATGGCGGGTTCGGCAATGCCCGCTTCAAAACTTCCACCAACCGCGCCCCCCGCCGGGCCGACAAAGGTTGGCCGGGCGAGGAACGCTGGGTCTGGCTGCGCCTGAAACTCATCGCGGATGCCGGGCTGGTGGGGCTGCCCAACGCGGGTAAATCCACCTTCCTGAAGGCGGTCTCCGGCGCCAACCCCAAAATCGCGGACTACCCCTTCACCACCTTGCACCCGCAGCTCGGTGTGGTGCGGCTGAACATGTCGGAAGAGTTCGTGTTGGCAGATATTCCCGGCCTCATTGAGGGCGCGCATGAAGGCACCGGCCTGGGAGATCGTTTCCTCGGCCATGTCGAGCGCTGCGCCGTGCTGCTGCACCTCATAGACGGCGCGGCCGGTGGTGTGGTGGATGCTTGGCGTACCATCCGGAGTGAGCTGGAAGCCTATGGCGGCGGCCTCTCGGAAAAGCCCGAGATCATTGTGCTGAACAAGACCGACGCGATGACCCCCCGCGAACTGTCCTCCCGCAAGGTGGCTCTCGCCAAGGCCTCCGGCGCCAAGGTGATGAGCATCTGCGCCGTCACCGGCGAGGGCGTGAAAGAGGTGCTGCGGACCCTGCAGGATGTGATCAACGAGGCCAAGGCGGAGCGTGCCGGGGCATGATCCCCTCCCTCAAAACCGCGAAGCGCATCGTCGTCAAAATCGGTAGCGCCCTAATCGTTGATCCAGAGTCGGCCGCCCCCCGCGAAGCCTGGCTCCGCGGCGTGGTGCAAGACATCGCGGACCTCATGGCCCATGGCGCCGAGGTCATCGTCGTCTCTTCCGGTGCCATCGCTTTGGCCCGCCGCCAACTTGGCCTGGGTGGCGCCAAACTCCGGCTGGACGAAAAACAGGCCGCCGCTGCTGTCGGGCAAATCCGCCTGGCGCAAGCATGGGCGCAAACCCTGCGGGAGAAAGACCTCACCGCCGCCCAGCTTCTTATTACGCTCGACGATACCGAAGACCGCCGCCGGTACCTCAATGCCCGCGCCACGCTCTCCACCCTGCTCTCCCTGGGTTGCGTACCCGTCATCAACGAGAATGACTCTGTCGCCACCACCGAAATCCGCTACGGCGACAATGACCGCCTTGCTGCCCGTGTGGCCGAAATGATGCAGGCGGACGCCCTGCTGCTGCTCTCGGATATTGACGGCCTCTATACCGCCGACCCCCGACGTAACCCGGATGCCTCGCACATTCCGGTGATCGAAGCTCTTACACCGGAAATTATGGCCATGGGCGGCGAACCTCCGCCGGGCTATTCTTCCGGGGGGATGCGAACGAAGCTTGTCGCAGCCCAAATTGCGACCCAGGCGGGGTGCGCCATGGCGATTGCCATTGGCAACCGGGATAACCCTATCGCCGCTGTGGCGGCCGGCAATCGCTGCTCTTGGTTTCTGCCCGCGCCGGAGGGCCGCTCCGCGCGCAAGAATTGGATCGCCGGGCACCTCGCCCCCGCAGGCTCCCTCACCATAGATGACGGTGCCGCCCGCGCGTTGGTCAAAGGTTCATCCCTGCTCCCCGCCGGCATCCGTGCCGTGATCGGCATGTTTGAGCGCGGAGACCCCGTGGATGTCGTTACCCTGGAAGGCACGCGCATTGCCCGCGGCCTCACCGCCTATTCCAGCGCGGATGCCGCCATCATCGCCGGTCATCGTTCGGAAGATTTCGAGTCCCTGCTCGGCTTCCGGGGACGCGACGAGGTGATTCATCGCGACGATCTGGTGCTGTTCTAGAGCAATATGCATTTATCTTGACGCGGCGGCGTCAAGATAAATGCATGAAATTGCTCGCTCAAACACAAAACTAGAGCGTTCAGCTAAAAGCTGAACGCTCTAAACATCCGGCACCCTCACGACGGGAAACACCAGAAACCGCTTCTCACGGCTGGCCTGCCCGGCCGTCAGGATAATTGTCCCCGGTCGCACGCCCAGCCATTTCGCCAACGCCTCTATGATTGCGGTATTCGCCTTGCCATCCTCCGGTGGAGCCGTCACCGCCACCTTCAGCCGCGCAGGCGGCCAACCCAGCGCCGGGGCGGCCTGCAGCACCGGGCCAATTGCCACGCGCTTTGCTGCCGGCAATGCCTTCACCGCAATACAAAGTCCCTGCCCGGTCTCGTCCCAAAACCGCCGGTCCATTCGCGTCCTTTCACCTCAGCAAAAAAAACCCGCCAGCCAAGGGCCAGCGGGTCAAGTCAACAGGGAGGCTTCACGTCTGGGAGACGTTGGGACCGAAGTCCCATATCCGGCTCGCACCGGATATGTTGTATATAAGCCACAAAAAAGATTTTTTAAGTATTAAAATCATAATTCGGTTGATTTTGTGTAACGGCACGTTCCAGCCACCGGGGGATTCGGAGAAAACACCATGAATTCAACCCTTTACCCCATTGCGTTCTGCAATAGATGTTACAAGAAAATCGCGAAAAACGGACACGCGCTTGGAGTTTCGAAGCTCTTCCGGGTAGACAAAATACATTTCCACCGGTGGATTCTTCACAGCGGGTAGAACGTTGACAAGCCCGGCTGCGTCGCCGACCAGATAATCCGGCACCGCGCCAATGCCGATTCCCGCCCTGATGCAGGCAAGCATCGCCTGAAGCGAGTTCACTTCTAATATGCCGCGCCGCGTGGTGCCATCTTTGCGGCCAAGCTCGCCCAGCCAGTTTACATCCGGCACTGGCGGCTTGCGGTCCCCGAAGAGGATCAGCTTATGCTTATCGAGATCATCCGGCGTCTCGGGCGTACCGTTTGCCTTGAGATAATCCGG
>JAKBCD010000263.1 GCA_021808205.1 Pseudomonadota bacterium
GCATTGTAAAGTCCGGTGAACTGGGCATCCACCTCGGAGGCCAGCGCATCCAAACCCCCTGGGCCACGCACCCGTTCAAGGGCCGCCTTGTATTCAGGCAGTCTGCCCCATTCGGCGGTTGTGGTGTGGGTCAGCTCCAAATGAAATTGCAGCCCATAGGCAAAGCGGCCCCAGCGTTGGGCCTGGATGGCGCAGGCCGATGAGGTCGCGATCTTCACAGCCCCTGTCGGCAGGCGTTTTACCTCCGCCCCATGCCATTGCAGGCAGGGCCAAAGCTCAGGCATTGCGCTGAAAATCGGATCTGGCACCACTTCAACCTTGCTCATGCCGACCTCGGGCGTTGCCATCAGCCCCACCTCTCCGCCGAGCGCCTGCGCCAGAAGCTGGTGACCAAGGCACATGCCCAGATAAGGCCGCCCGGCCTCCACCCATGCCTTGATCACCGCCATCTCATCGCGCAGCCAGGGGAATTTATCTGTCTCCCACACATCCATAGGCCCGCCCATCACCAGCAGTGCGTCGAACCCATCCAACGGTGGAATTGCCTCGCCTTCATCCAACTCTACGGCCTGCATGGTGCAGCCACGCGCTTTCATCACATCCCGGAAGTTGCCCGGATGCTCCGAGGCGACATGCTGGAAGACGAGAATTTTCATAGAATGCTCTCCGCGGTTACGACAAAACCACTATTGCAAGGAAACTTTCTTTCGTGAAGCGCGCTTGCTTATCTGCTCTGCCCGTGATTGACGCGGCGAGACTCGGGCGACCGTGCTATGCGCCCTTATGCCCATCCGCCGCCTCGCCGAGACCACCATCAACCGCATCGCCGCCGGCGAGGTAATCGAGCGCCCGGCCGCAGCTGTGAAGGAGCTGGTGGAAAACGCACTGGATGCCGGGGCACGGCGCATCGAGGTGATTCTGGCCGGTGGCGGGATTGAGCGCATCGAGATTATCGACGATGGCTGCGGCATTCCGGCCGACGAACTGAGGCTGGCCATAGAGCGCCACGCCACCTCCAAGCTGCAGGACGAGGCGTTGGTGCGCATCTCCACCCTTGGCTTTCGAGGCGAGGCGCTGCCTTCGATAGGGGCGGCCGGGCGGCTAACGCTGATCAGCCGCCCGGCGGGGCAGGATTCCGCCTGGCGGATTGAGGTGGCGGGCGGTGTGGTAACAGCAGCCCGGCCAGCACCCGGGGTGAAGGGCACGCGCGCCATTGCCGAGGATTTATTCTACGCGACACCCGCCCGGCGGAAATTCCTCCGCTCCCCGCGCGCCGAGGCTGAAGCGGCGGAGCGCACCGTCTGGCGCCTTGCCCTTTGCGCCCCGCAAACCGCCTTCCGCCTGGCTTCGGATGAGCGCGTAGTCTTTGACCTGCCCGCCCAGGATGAAATGGCCAGGGTGGCGGCATTGTTCGGGCGCGAGGCCGCGAACACCATGTTCGCACTGGAGGCTGAGCGCGACGATGTGCGGCTTTCGGGCCTCATCGGCCCGGCTAGCCTCAACCGCGCCACCGCGCAATTGCAAAGCTTCGTGGTGAACGGCCGTCCGGTGCAGGACCCGCTGCTGCGCCTTGCCTTGCGCCTCGCCTACCGGGATGTGATCCCCGCCGGACGCTTTCCCGTAGCGGCCTTGCGGCTGGAGCTGCCGGACGAAGCGCTGGATGTGAATGTGCATCCTGCCAAGACCGAGCTGCGCTTTGCCGACCAGAACGGCGTGCGCAGCCTCGTCATCGGCGCCATCAGCCGGGCTTTGGCGCAGCCGGTGAGCCTTAGCAGCGCGCCGATAGCGGCATTGCCCAACCTCGGCTTTTACACGCCGCCCGCACCGCCGAGCCAGGCTGCACGGGGCTTCGCCGAGGCAGAGCTGGCGCTGGCGTCACCGCCGGCAGCGCGGCAGATTTTCGCCGACACAGCTTCTGAAGCAGAGGTTTCGCAACATCCCCTCGGTGCGCCGCTGGCGCAGATTCTGGATACTTACGTGCTGGCCCAAGCCTCGGATGGCTCGCTCGTCATCGTCGACCAGCACGCCGCGCATGAGCGGCTAACGGAAGAAAAACTGCGGGCGCAATTCGCCGAAGGGCGCATAGCCACCCAACCTTTGCTGGTGCCGGTGGTTGTGGATTTTCCGCCGATGGAGGCCGCGCGGCTGTTGGCGGCAGCAGAGATTTTATCCAGGCTCGGGCTGGAGATTGAGGCCTTCGGCCCCGGCGCCGTTCTGGTGCGCGCCGTGCCCGCCGCCTTGAAGGAGCCGGATACGGCGAGACTGCTGCGTGACTTAGCCGAAGAATTCGCAGAATCTGGCGCACCTCTGGCGCTAGAGGCAAAGCTGGACGCAGCATTGGCGCGGCTGGCCTGCCACCGTTCCATTCGCGCCGGGCGGCGGTTGCAACGTGAGGAGATGAGTGCACTGCTACGCGAGATGGAGACAACCCCCCGCGCGGCCACATGCTCCCACGGACGGCCGACCTTCCTGAAACTTAGCTGCGCCGATTTGGAAAAACTCTTTGGCCGGCGGGCGTGATGTTCAGCCGATCTTGAACAAAGCCGTTTCCGGCGGCAGCTCAACGCCAGGCAAGTTGTTCGGGTTCGGCTCCGGCGCGCCAATGTCGTAGCGTACTGGGATCACCCCGGTCCAGACCGGAAAATCCGCGTCCTCGTCATCATCAGGCTGGCCGCTGCGCAGCTTGGCGCTGGCTTCGGTGATCTTCATGCCCAGCACAACCGTCGCCTTCAGCTCCTTCGGCAGCACCGGGCGCAGCCTCTCCCACTGGCCGGGAATGGTCCTGTTGACCATGTTGCGCAGCTGCACCAGCTTTTCCTCATCACTTAGTTTTTCGGGTTTGCCGAAGATCATCACCGAACGATGGTTGATGTTATAATTATAAGCCGAGCGCGCCATCACCAGCCCGTCATAAATGCTCACGGTTACGCAGACGTCCTGACATTGCGCCGTCTCCAGCATTCGGCTGGCGGCAGAGCCGTGCCAGAAGATCCTGTCGCCGTCACGCCATTGCAAGGTCGGTGTCACGAAGGGCGAACCGTTGAACACATAGCCAACATGGCAAAGCGGCATCGCATCCAAAATGGCGTGGATGGTGGCGGCGTCGTAATCGGCGATTTGGTTATAGCGCTTGACACGGGCGCGTTCGCTGGGCGGGACGGACATGGGCACTCCTGCATGCTTGCGCCCCCCAGCAGACCAGCCCTACATCTTCCCGTCAAGAATTTCTATTTCCTGTTCGTACAAACCGTCGGTGTCCGGCTTGATCAGGCTGCCAAGGCTCAACAAAAAAGGCCGGGGCAATGCCCCGGCCTTTCTGTTGAGGCGAACCGTTCTGGATTAGAACAGCAGGCCGGCTTCCAGCGTGCCGGTAAACTGGACCTTGTCGGTGCCGTTATGGCCATAGCCATAGGTGGCGCCATCATACTTGTTGTTTAACAGGTACAGGGCACCAGCGTTCACGCGGGCGAACAGGTCTTTGTACTGCCAGGTGGGCGAGACCGCGAAGCCAACAGCCTCGGAGTTCGGACCAACAAACCAGGAACCCGCACCCTGAGACTTCTCATACTCAACCCAGCCGCCGAGGGAGTAAGGCGAGGTGCCAAAGGCGTAGTCGCCGAACACGGCAGCACCCAGGTTGGCGGTGGATTTGAAGATGCCGAGCTTTTGGTCAGCCTTGGCGTAGACATACTGCACTTCCGGTACCAGGTTCAGGTTGCCCTGAGTCCAGCTGTAGTAGCCGCCAACCATCTGGGAGTTCATGAAATACGGCCCGTAACCACCAACAGTAGTGTTGGAGCCCCAGCCATAGGTGCGGGCGTTCAGGCCGGTGCGGCCGAGATTGCCAGCGTAATATACACTCGCAATGTTATTGGCGTTGATGGTGTAGCTGACCAGGGCCTGCGCGAAGTTGAACACATGCGTGTCCCAGCCATCGCCGAACTCGACGGTCGCGCTGACAGGGCCAGCCGTATAGCTGCCCTCAACGCCGTCCGCCTGGCTGTTCTCGACATAGTAGATATCGG
>JAKBCD010000264.1 GCA_021808205.1 Pseudomonadota bacterium
TCGCCCCTGGCAATGGCCCCGGTGGTGGCGGAAATATTCCTGATAGTCCGCCGGAACACCGAGCGGATGAACAGCGCACCCAGAATACCCAGCGCCATCATCAGGCTCAACGCCCAGATTAGCCCGGCTCGCAGCACGTTGCGCAGCTCCAGCCGCGCCCGCACATCCCGCCCCACCAGCAATCTCATCCCGCCAGGCAACGCCTGAACCTGCAGCAGCGCCACGGAAGCGACGCCCTGGCGTGTCACCGGCAGCTCGTACCAGACATTATCCTGTGTCAGGCCAGCCGGCCAATGGTCAAGATTGCCGATCAGAATCTGGCCGGTGGCACTCAGCAAAAGATAGATGCCATCTGGCTCGGATTCATTAGTCAGCCGGTTATGAATATCCGTTTCGAGCAAAGGCAGGCCGCCCAGCGCCTCCTGCTCCAGCAATGTCTGTGAATCGCTATGTATGGCATTCTGGACTTGGTGCTGCAGCAACCCCAGCGTGGAATACCAAAGTGCCACCGCCAGCACGAAGGCAGAGACACCGAAAACCCCCGCGTATACCAGGGCAAAACGCACCCCCGCGGAGCGGAACAATGCCCCCCGCCCGCGGTCGCCAACGGGTGGAGCCCCGCTGGCGGAAGCTGGGCCATGCCACGCCATGGCTATCTGGTCATCCAGCCCTAGGCGTCTTCCGCACGCAACATGTAGCCGGCGTTGCGCACCGTGTGCAGCAGCGACGTCTCGAAGGGCTTATCGACCTTCTGGCGCAACCGCGAGACATGCACGTCGATCACGTTTGTCTGCGGGTCGAAATGATAATCCCATACGCCTTCCAGCAGCATGGTGCGGGTGACCACCTGGCCAGCATGGCGCATCAGATACTCCAGCAGCCGGAACTCGCGCGGCTGCAGATCGATCTTCTGTGTACCGCGCCGCACGGAGCGCGAGAGCAGATCCATCTCCAGATCCCCCACCTGCAGACGGGTGGCCGGGCCATCGCTCTTGCCCCGGCGGGTCAGCGCTTCCACGCGGGCCAGCAACTCGGCGAAGGCAAACGGTTTGGTGAGGTAGTCATCACCACCGGCCTTCAGCCCTTTTACGCGGTCATCCACTTGCCCGAGCGCGGAGAGAAACAGCACCGGAGTGGCGTTGTCCTGGCCTCGCAATGTTTCCAGCAAACGCAAACCGTCGATGCCGCCTGGCAGCATGCGATCCAGGATGATTGCGTCGAAATTCTCCGACGCCGCCAGGAACAGGCCGTCTCGGCCATTATCGGCATGTTCCACCGTGTGCCCGGCTTCGCGCAGGCCCTTCAGAACGAACCCAGCCACATCCCTGTCGTCTTCAACGACGAGTATCCGCATCTCTACTCCCCTATTTGAACCGGTCGCCGTCCAACAATGACCGGCACGTGGAATATATGTGCATTTTCCTGAACCCCAAGGACCACTTTTCGCCCAGGCGGCATCGAAGCGATCGCGCGGGTGAGACCGTCCGCCCCAGAAATCGCCTCTCTGTTCACCGTAACAATCACGTTAGACTGAGACAACCCTGCCAGATCAGCCGGCCCGCCGGGCTCCAACGCCGTGATCTGCGCCCCTGGTTTTCCATCCTGCGGGTCTGCGACAGAGACGCCCAGCCAGCCGCGCGCAACCTCGCCATGGGCGATGAGCTGGGCCACGATCGGTGCGGCGCTATTGCTGGGAATCGCGAAACCGATCCCTACCGATCCGCCAGAAGGCGAGACAATTGCTGAATTTATGCCAATCACCCCGCCCTGCATATCAAAAGCCGGACCGCCGGAATTGCCGGGGTTTATCGGCGCATCGAGCTGCAGGAAGTGGTTGAACGGCCCCTCGCCAATGTCGCGCCCCTCAGCCGAAATAATCCCGAGCGTGAAAGAGTTGCCCAGTGCAAAAGGGTTGCCCGCAGCCAGCACCCAATCGCCGATTTGCACTTTACTGGAATCGGCCCAATGCGCGGGATGAAGCGGTTGGGAGGGCTTTATCCTGATGATCGCGATATCTGTCAGGTCGTCAGCCCCGACCAATTGCGCCGTTAATTTTTCTCCATCATTCAAAGTTACCGTAATTTGCGCCGCCCCGGCGATAACGTGGTCATTGGTCACAATGAGCCCGGTGGAACTGATGATAAAGCCCGACCCGGCGGCTTCGGTTAATGGCGGCGTGGCTTTGCCCCCCTGCACCGGTGCCGGGGTTTCGCCCTGTCCGCCGGAAGCCTCCGTCACCGTGATGCCAACCACGCTGGGTGCGACCATTTTCACCAGGGGGGCGAGCGAATGCGGCGTCCCCTGGAACAGGCTGAACTGCGCGGATGCCGCAGCGGGAATTACCCAGAGTAAGCTCAGCGCCAATATCCGCCACCGCATTTTTTGCTCCAAACCTCTCCGACGCAGCCAAACACCTGCCCGCCTGGCCCTGTTCTGCCATGGCGGCCGTGTGCAGGCCAATGCGCCAAATGGTTGCGCTTGCCCCGCAATTATAGTCCAATACTGGCCGCGAGGTGTTGAAAACGCTGCACAGCCTCACGACGTGCCCCTTATACAGAAGGAGGGTAACAGCATGAGCCCGAAACGCATCGATCCATCTTCCATCGATATCGAATACCTGAAGAGCGAGTTCGAAAAATTCCGCAGCGGGCTTGGTGAAACCACCGAAAAGATGGGCGACAACGCGCATGCCGCGCTGGAGCAGATTACCGCGTACCTGAATGGCGGCGATCTTTCCTCGCGTGTTGCCTCGCTCGAGGAGGAACTGGAGGTCCTGGGTGCCCGGCTGAAGGACGGCAGCAAGGATGCCGTGGCCAAGCTTGAAACACAAGTCAGCGCCCGCCCGTTAGCCTCACTGGCGATCGCGTTTGGCGTGGGCATGCTGGCCGCTGGCTTGCTGCGCCGCAGTTAGCACTGAATGAGCCTTGCCCGCCACGTGCGCTTTTTATGCAAGAGCGCGGCATTATCGGCCAGCATGGCGGTGATGGTGCTGTGCTTGGCGCTGGGGGCGTTGGGGCTTCTTGTCGCCGCCTTCATCATCTGGCTGAGCCACTTGCTGGGCATGGCCGCCGCCGTGGCGATTGCTGGGGCGGTGCTGCTCGTTATGGCGTTCATCGTAATGGGCGTGGCTAGGCTGGCGCTTGTCCGCATGCAGGCCAACCAGCCCAGCCTCGCCGCCGAGGCCCTTGGCATGTTCGGCTTTGGCCTGAGGATGGCAACCCTCATCATCCGGCGCGATCCCAGCAAGGCGCTGCTGACCGCGATGATCGCCGGTGCGCTTGCCGAATATCTCTCTGGCAAGCGCCCGCCGGGAGATTAATGCCAGCCAGCCCAAGCGCCGAGTGATGACCGCTGGGCAAAAACCAATCCACCCCCACCCCGCTGCGGGGCAGGGTTCTGGACAAGGCTATTTGGTGTTGTTCGCCGCCGCCTGAAGATCGGAAGCACGGGCGAGTATCCGATTCTCCAGCCCGTTGGCGATTGACGGATCAGCCGGGGTGTCCACCCATTGCCCGCCTTGCAGATTTTGCTGGAACACACTCACCTGGATGGCGTCGGCCGTGAGGGTCTTGCTGAGAATATAAGCGTTGGCCTTAAAGCGCGTATCCGGCGCGGAGGGCGGGCTGTACCAATCGGTGATGATAACGCCGCCAAACGGGTCTGCGGAGACCAACGGCATGAAGGAAAGCGTGTCGAGCGTTGCCCGCCACAGATAGGCGTTGACCTGGATATTGGTGTTCGCGCCGGCATTGCTGTTGGCGCCCTGACCCAGGGTGAACAAGCTGCCCGAACTGGCCGGGGCGGGGCCGAAACCGCCTTGCTCATAATTATTGACTTGCGGGACGGAGGTTTTCAAACCGCCACAGGCGCTGAGCGACAGCAAGCCGACAGCCAGGCCGGCGGGGACGGCAATGCGTTGAATAATCCTCAATTCTACTCTCCAAGCCCGAAACTGCATGTTGTTTAGCCTCCAACCATTATTCCGCCAAGGGCTGGGGTGGCAGAGACACGGATCG
>JAKBCD010000265.1 GCA_021808205.1 Pseudomonadota bacterium
GGCATCGTAATCGGCAAGCTCCTGCGGGTGAGCTACCGGCGCCTTCTGGTCGAGCTTGAAATGGCTTTTGCGGGCAATCTCGTCCGGCACAAGCTCCGGCACGCGCTTGATATCCACCTGAGCGCCGGTGGCGCGCGCACCTTCGGCCACCGCCTCCGCCATGGTTTCGATGTGACCATAGCTGGAATAATAAAGTACGAGAATTTTCGGCATATCTGGTTCCTTTCTCGGAGTTAGCCGAAACCCTCGGCTCGTTCTGACTAAAATCAGGCTTGCACGAAGAAAAAGAAAGAGAAACTATGGAAAACCACAGTTTCCGGATTTGATATGCCAACCCTGCCCGACCTTGAAGCCTGGGGCATTTTTGCCAAAATTGCTGAAACCGGCTCCTTTGCCCGGGCCGCGGCTGAGCTTAAACTGTCGAAACCGACCGTGTCGAAGGCCGTTGCCAGGCTTGAGGAACGCATTGGCACCGCCTTGTTCAACCGGACATCACGCCGCCTCTCGCTCACTGAAAGCGGGCGCCAGGCGGCGGCTGGGGCGGCGCGGCTGCTGGCCGAAGGCGAGGCCGTGGAGGCCCTGGCAACGCTGCAAGCCGTAATCCCCAGCGGCATGGTGCGGATGTCCGCGCCGATGTCGTTTGGTGTTGCCAACCTCGCCCCTTTGCTGCCGGAGCTGTTCGCCGCCTACCCGAACATTACCATCGATCTGCATCTCTCGGACGAAATTGTGGATCTGATCGGCGGCGGCTTCGATCTGGCCTTGAGAATTGCCGCCTTGCCTGATTCCAGCCTGCGCGCCCGCCATGTCTGCCGGGTGAGGCGTGTACTGGTGGGCGCGCCGGCCTATTTTGCCAACCGGGAAAAGCCGCGAAGCCCGCGCGACCTCGCCCAGCATGATTGCCTTGGCTATACCTACGTGCCAAATCCCGACCGCTGGCGCTTCCTGCGGGCATCCGGCGAGGAAGAGGTGGTAACCTTGCGCGGCCCCTTGCGGGCGAATAACGCGGATGCGCTGCGGCCCATGCTGCTGGCTGGCCTTGGCTTGGCCGTGCAGCCTGAGTTCGCGGTGAGTGAAGATTTGAAAGCCGGGTTACTGGAGGTGCTGATGCCCGAATGGACCATGCCGCCCATTTCCGTGAATCTGGTAACCCCTCCTGGCCGGCATCGCCCGGCCAGAGTTGCCGCGGTTATTGAATTTCTGGCGCGGCGGCTTGCTGCCGCGCCATGGGCACTGCCGGAGACAATGTGAATTTTAATGCCTGGCCAGATACGCCGCACCTGCCAACAGGCAAAGCGGCAGAACCAGCCCGGCAGCCAGCGATGCCGGTGAATGCAAAACCGCCAGCGCCACCAGGATTGAGAGCGCGGTAACAGCGAGGGTGCGCTTGTCGCCAAACAATGTTTTGATAAAGCCCTGCATGTTACACCACCTTCGCGGCATTGAGCCGGTAATTGTTAAGGCGGATGAGCGCCAGGCCGCCGAGCAGATAAAAAACAAACAACGCCAGCAGCGTGGCGTCGCCCAGGGGCCAGTTATAGCCGAGCGATTCCAAAATCCAGTAGCTGCCGAAGCTGAGCACCGCGGCGCTGACCGTGAATTTGATGGCGTTTTCTGGCACGCGCGCCAGCGGCTTGCGCAGCATCATGCCGGCAGCGGCCACGGCAACCAGAGCCAGCAGCGCCGCACAGGCGGCGGCTATTGTGTGATGCGTCTGCACGCCCAGCGCCACGACGATGAGCCACACCTCCAGCCCTTCCAGCAACATGCCGTTGAAGGCGATGAACCAGGCTGCGCGCGCATCGTGAATGTCGGCGCGCGCCTGCAAGGCGGCGAACTCGGCATCCTCATCATGCAGTTTCTTCAGCCCGGCGCCACGCGCCACCGCCTTGCCCAGCCAGCGCACGCCGAACAAGGTGAGGAATACGCCAATGACGAACTGCAGAATCGCAAGGTTATGGATGCGCGTCAGCAAAAAGCCGCCTGCCACGGTTAAGGCTGCCAAGGCCAGCAGCGCGGCCCCCGCGGCTTGCAGCGCACGGCGCCAGCCGATGGAAAGGGCCACCGCCAGAATGATGGTGTAGGCTTCTACCCATTCGACCGAGGCGGTAAGAAATGTCGCGATAAGAATGCCCGTCACGTGTTGTCTGCTCCTGTCACGTCAAACAAAAAAAGCCCGGCTGGGTCGATGCTGATGGTCTGTGGCCCCAATGGCACGGGAGATTGGCAATAGCCGCTCAGGGTCAAGTCCGGTTCTGCGATGCGCCAGCGCACATGAAACCGTCCCGCCTCGAAATTCAAGTCTATGGCTTCGGCGGGAATACCCTCGCCACCCAAAGAGGGGCGCACGGCATCGCCCCGCCAGAACAGCCGCGCCTGTGCGCCCCGTGGCGCCGGGCCGCAAGGCGTGAGGCGCTGGCCGCCTAGCTCCAGCACTGGCGCGCCGCCCTGCACCGCAAAGGGCACGCAAACACCACCCAGGGCGCCGGTGAAGCGGGCGATGTACGAGGATGACGGCGCTTGCCACAACGAGGCCGGCGCGCCCTGCTGGCGGATCACGCCATTTTCTAGAATCGCGATTTTATCCGCTAGCTTCCAGCAATCTTCAGGATCGTGGCTGACAAGTACGGCGGAGATGCCGGTGGCGCGCACGGTTTCGCGCAGTTCCTCCCTCAGCATTTCCCGGCTCTCCAGATCCAGGCTGGAGAGCGGTTCATCCAGCAGCAGCAGCCGGGGGCGGCTGGCCAGGGCGCGGGCAATGCCCACGCGCTGCTGTTGACCGCCGGAAAGCAGCGCCGGGCGGCGCGGCGCCACAGCGGCTACACCCAGGCGCTCCAGCAAATCCCTCGCCGCCTGGCTGCGCTTTGGCGTGCCCGCGGGCAGCGCCAGCGCCACATTTTCCAGGCAGCTGAGATGCGGCCACAAGGCGAAATCCTGAAACACCATGCCCAGGCCACGGCGCTCCGCTGGCACAAACACCTGCACGGCATCGTCCACCACCGCCCCGGCGATTTTGATGCAGCCCGCATCCGCGCGGTCCAGCCCCGCGATCAGCCGCAGCATGGTGGTTTTACCGGAACCGGATTCGCCGGCCAGCACCAGAAACTGCCCCTGTTCAAGCGCCAGATTGATACCACGCAGCACGGCGCGGCTGCCGAGCCGGCGCGTGGCGTTTATAATCTCCAAGCCCAGGTTCATGCGCTTTCCTTAACCAGCCCGCCGGGCGCATGGGCAAAACGCAGCACCAGGTTCAGCACCGCCGCCAACCCGGCCAGAACAGCCATGGCCAGCAAGGCCAGCCGCGCCGCCTGGTCGTAATTCGCCATCATGTCAGCCGAGACAATGGCGACACCAAGCGGCATCTGCCCTGGAACATAAAGCAATTCCGAAACCGGCAGTTCGAACATCACACCTCCCACCACCAGCAGCCAGGCATAAAGCCCAGGGCGGATGAGCAAGGCGCCTTCAATGTCGATGAGGCGTGTTTGCAAGGACAGGCCAAAAATCCTGGCGGCTTCATCCAGCTTCGTGTCGAGCTGGGCCAGGGCGCCGCCCAGCAGCCGCACCGCCACCGGCAAGGCGCCCGCCGCGTAGGCGATGACCAGCAGCAAGGCCGTGCCATAGAGCGGCAAAATATCGTTGTTGAATGCCACAACATAGCCCGCCCCCAGCACCAGCCCGGGAACCGCCATGTTGGCGGTGAGGCCGCCGTGCACTGCCACTGTGAACCAGGCCGAACGGCCGCGTTGCAGTTTGAGTACGAACAGCGCGGCACCCAGGGCCAGCGTGGCAGCGAGCACCCCATAGCCCAGAGAGCGCGGGATGGCGGAAAGCGATTCCGCATCCAGCGCCGGGCCGCGCAGCGCAACACTCGCCAGCGCCAAGAGTGGCCCCGCGATGCCCGCTCCCCAGAGCAGAGCTGCGGCAAGCGCCAGCACCACCCGCCCGCTGGCACCGGGGCGCACCGGCAGCGCCCGGCGCGCCTT
>JAKBCD010000266.1 GCA_021808205.1 Pseudomonadota bacterium
GCGCAGGTGGCGCCGCATATGTTCGCCCACGAAGCCGCTGGCGCCGGTGAGCAGGAGCCGGGTCATGTCCGCGTGTGCCGTCGCAGATCAGCCTCGACCATCTCCGCGGCCAACGCCTCCAGCGTGATCTCCGGCACCCAGCCAAGCCTTTCACGCGCCTTGGTGGCGTCGCCCTTCAGGCAATCTACCTCAGCGGGGCGGAAAAACGCCGGGTTGACCCGCACATAATCCTGGTAGTTAAGCCCGGCATGACCGAAGGCGAGTTCGCAGAATTCGCGGATTGTAGCACTGCGCCCGGTGGCCACCACATAATCGTCCGGTGTTTCTTGTTGCAGCATCAGCCACATCGCCTTCACATAATCCCGCGCATGGCCCCAATCGCGCGATGCCTCGAGATTGCCAAGCTCCAGATGCGGGCTCAGCCCGAGCTTGATCCGCGCCACCCCGTCGGTGATCTTGCGGGTCACGAACTCGATTCCGCGCAGCGGGCTTTCATGGTTGAACAAAATACCCGAGGAGGCGTGCATGCCAAAGCTCTCGCGGTAGTTTACCGTGATCCAGTGCGCGGCGAGTTTTGAGACCGCATAGGGGCTACGAGGATAGAATGGCGTGTTTTCATTTTGCAACGGCGCCTGGATTTTCCGTACATTTCCGAAGACGATGCCTGGTAGAAACGCGACTTCAGTTCCAGCAGTCGGATCGCTTCCAGCATGTTGAAGGCGCCCATCCCGGTAACCTCGCCGGTGAGAATCGGCTGCTGCCAGGAGAGCGCCACGAAGCTTTGCGCGCCAAGATTATACACCTCCTCCGGCTGCACCTTGCCCAGCACACGGATGAGGCTGGAGAGGTCGGTCAGATCGCCATCGGTCAACTCGACATCCCGTTCCAGACCGAGCCAACGCAAACGCTCGCTCGCTTTCTCCCCATTCGAAGACCGCCGCACCAGCCCAACCACCCGGTAGCCCTGCTGCAGCAGTAATTGCGCGAGATAGGCGCCATCCTGACCGGAAATGCCGGTGATCAACGCGGTTTTCATGGCCGATTTAGCTTTGCTTATGATGGTCATTTCGCTACCCAACCGCTGTCTTCTTGTTTCCAGTAGGTGAGGCTGTGGCCAGCCTCCTTGGCAATGCGCCAGCGTTGCCGGGCAGCCAGAACCTCAGCCTCGTTATTGCCATCGAACAGGTCAAACAAGCGGTTAAAGCCTTCGGGCAACGTTTCCATGCCACCGACGTGAAACAGGAAACGCGCCCCGGCGGGGTTTTCCCGGCCCGTGGTTAAATAAACCGGCTGCCATTCAGGGTACGGCGTTTTTGCGGTGCCATGCGGCAGCCATTCAGCCTGCCACAGAGCATCATCCAAAGCCGCCATCTGGCGTTCATCGGCACAAACCACCACCGCCTTTTCCCCCGCCGCCAGGGTGCGGCAGAGAAGTGCGGGCAGGGCCGCGTTCAGCCCGGTCCGGGTGAGGTGGTAGAATCCGATCTCGCTCATTTCAAAAGTTCACCCCAGCCCCAGGGCCATCGCAACGCTCTGGGCCACATGACGGAAGCTGGCAGCCACGGCGCTGTCAGGCTCCAGCGCCGTTACCGGCTTGCCCACATCTCCGGCTTCGCGCACGCCCAAATCCAGCGGAATTTCGCCAAGGAAGGGCACGCCCATCTTCCCCGCCTCCGCCCTGGCCCCGCCATGGCCGAAAATCTCAGCCCGATGGCCGCAATTGGGGCAGCAGAAATAAGACATGTTTTCCACCACGCCGAGGACCTTGATGCCTACCTGCCCGAACATCTGCACGCCGCGGCGTGCATCCATCAGCGCCAGATCCTGCGGGGTGGAGACGATCACCGCGCCGGAGGGTTTTGCCTTCTGCGCCAAGGTAAGCTGCGCATCGCCGGTGCCAGGCGGCATATCGACCACCAGAATATCGAGTGCGCCCCAATTTACTTGGCCGAGCAACTGGTTGAGCGCGCCCATCACCATCGGGCCGCGCCAGACCATCGCCTTGTCTTCCGGCACCATGAGGCCGATGGACATCGCCTTGATGCCGAAGGCGACCAATGGCTGCATCAGGTTGTTCATAATCGGGGGCTTGCCGCTCAGCCCCAGCATTTTCGGCAGTGAGGGGCCGTAGATATCGGCGTCCAACAGGCCGACATTCAGCCCGCGCTGGGCCAACGCTACGGCCAGGTTCACCGCCACGGTGGATTTGCCGACACCGCCCTTGCCGGAGGCCACTGCGACGATGTGCTTCACATCCGGCAGCAAAGGCGGCTCCTGCGCCGGCTTGGCGGGCGTGGCGGGCTGGCCGGAATGGGCTGTCAGCACCACGGCGGCCGATTGCACGCCGGGGATGGCTTTCAGCCTCGCCTCTATATCCCGCCGCAAGGGCTCCAGCGCCGCGGCTTCCTCCCGCGTGGCGCGCAGGCTCACCTGCACAAGGCCATCCTGCACATGCACGCCATCTATCCGGCGGCCGATATTAAACGGGGCGAGGGCTTCACGAATTTCTGCTTCAGTCATGACACAGAGATAGAACAGCCAGCCCCTCTTGCGAAGATCACCAACCATCGCCACTCTCGCCCCATGAAGTTTCTGGCGCGCGCGCTTCCTGCTCTGTTCCTGTTTGCCGGTCCGGCGGCGCATGCCGCGGACCTGCCGCCGCCGTTGGCGGACCTTGCCGCCAAAGTGGCACCGGCCGTGGTCAGCATCGCCTCGATGGCGCCGGATACCGGCAATTCATCGCCGGATGGCGATGGTGGCGGGGACGGCTCCAGCGCTTCTAATCCCACCGCTGACACTCCCGGCGATGCCGCCAGCACCGTGGTGCCGCCGCCCAAAACCATCGAATCGCTGGGCTCGGGCTTCGTCTTCGATCCTTCGGGATACATACTTACCAACAACCATGTGGTGAACGGCGCCAGCAACGTCACCGTGACCTTCCCTGATGGCACGGTCTACCCTGCTATCATCGCCGGGCGGGATGCTGATGCGGACCTCGCGGTGCTGAAGATCAATGCCGGGCACAAGCTACCCTTCGTGCAGTTCGGAGACTCCACGCAGATGCGCGTGGGGGACTGGGTGCTGGCCGTGGGAAACCCGTTCGGGATGCCGGGCACCAATACCGCTGGCATCATCAGCGCCCTGCACCGGCGGATCGGCGATACCAAATTTGATGATTTCATCCAGACTGACGCAGCCATCAACAAGGGCAATTCCGGCGGGCCGCTGTTCAATCTGCAAGGGCAGGTGATCGGGGTGAATTCGGCGATTTATGCGCCAACCGGCACCTCCGACGGGATCGGCTTTTCTATTCCGTCCGCCATGGCCGAACCGGTGGCCGAGGCGCTGGCGCATGAGGGCAAGATGAAGCGCGGCTGGCTGGGTGTAGCGACCGAAGAGGTAACACCGGACATCCAGGCGGCGTTGAAATTGCCCGGCACCAAGGGCGCGTTGGTGGGCGCGGTTTCAGCGGACTCCCCGGCCAGCGGAATATTACAGCCGGGGGATGTGATTACCGCGCTGGGCGGCGCTGCCATCGACAATCCGCGGGCTTTGTCTATCCGCACCGCGGAATTTCAGGTTGGGCAGAGTGTTGAGGTGGCGTTCATACACAACGGGGCGGCACAGCAGGCGCACCTCATGCTCACCGCTCCGCCGCCCGCGCACGATGACAATATCGCCCAGAAGCAGGAACCGCCGTCTGGCCCGGTGCGGCTGAGTGCCTATGGGTTGGGGCTGGCGGGCCAACCGGCAGCGGATGGCGTTTCCATTACGTCCAGCACCGGCCCGGCCGCGAAGGCGGGCATTGTGGCGGGAGATGTGATCGAGCAGGTGAATGGTGTTGCCGTTGCCACCGCGCCGGATGTGCAGAAGCAGGTTGGGGGGCTAGGCGGTGATCCGGCGGTGTTCCTGATCAGCGGCGCCATGCCGGATGGGAACAACCCAGGGCCGCGCTGGGTGCCGGTTAAGCCCA
>JAKBCD010000267.1 GCA_021808205.1 Pseudomonadota bacterium
GGCACCGTCAAATCCCGAGTTCGCCTGGCAATAGCCAAACTTCGCATCCTGCTGGAGGATCCGTCGTGATCTCGCATCATCCCTCGCCAGAGACGCTGCTTGCCCATGCCGCGGGCACACTGGTGGCCGGACATACGGTGGTGGTGGCCGCACATGTGCAAGGCTGCGCGCACTGCCAGGCCGCGCTAACACGGATGGAAGCTCTTGGCGGGGCGCTGATGGAAGATCTCGCCCCCGAGCCGCTGGCGGCCGAGGCTTTCGCGCAGGTGCTGGCTAGGCTTGACGAACCAGCACCCAAGCCACCGCCGCCACCCCGGCAAATCAACTTGGCGCTGCCCTCGGGGCTTCGCCTGCCGGTTGCCCTGCGCGGCGCGCAGATCGGCCGCTGGCTCCGGATCGGCCGTGGTCTGCGCTACAGCCGGGTGCGCCTGCCCTGGGCGCCCGAGCAGAACGTGATGCTGCTAAAGGTGGCGGGCGGACGCAAGGTGCTGCATCACAGCCATGGCGGCATGGAACTCACCCAGGTTTTGTGGGGTGGCTTCCATGATGAAACCGGTCAATACGGCCCGGGTGACATTGGCGAGGCTGACGAGACCACCGAGCACCAGCCCATCGCCGATCCGGAAGGCTGTGTCTGTCTGGCCTCGCTCGAGGGTGGGTTGCGCCTGCCCTGGTTCACCCGTCTGCTCGGCTGGTGATCCGCGTTGTTCTCTTGGCCTGCACGCTGCTCATGGCCGGTTGCGCGGTTTTCTCTCCCGTCAGAATCCTGAACGGCGTCGCCCAAGGCTCATTCTCGGTCACCCATAGCATCGCCTACGGGCCCTATCCGCGCGACAATCTGGATGTTTACACCCCCCCGCATGCCCACGATGCCCCGGTGGTGGTGTTTTACTACGGCGGTAGTTGGCAGGATGGCGACAAGTCAATGTACCGCTTTGTTGGCGCGGCGCTGGCGGATAAAGGCGTGGTCACGATCATCCCCAATTATCGGGTATACCCGCAGACTGACTTTCCCGGCTTCCTGCAGGACTCAGCCGCCGCCTTCGCATGGGCACACCAGCATGCCGCTGAGTATGGCGGCAACCCGGACCGTATCTTCGTGATGGGACATTCCGCCGGCGCCTATAACGCCGCCATGCTGGCGCTAGACCCCAAATGGCTCGCCCCTTTCGGCCTTTCGCCGCAGCAGAACATAACCGGGTTCATAGGCCTGGCCGGACCCTATGACTTTTTGCCTCTTAAAGACCCGGTACTAAAGACAATTTTCGGTCCGCCTGATGACCTTGCCCGCACCCAGCCGATCAATTTTGTCACCCCCGGCGTGCCGCCGGCCTTTCTCGCCGCCGGCAGGGCCGATCACACTGTCAGCCCCGGCAATACCACCCGCTTGGCAGCGCGTCTGGCACAGGCGGGGGATGAGGTAGAGATGAAGCTCTACCCCGGCATCGGCCATCGCCGGCTGATCGGCGCCTTCTCGCCGCTCCTGCGCTGGCTAAGTCCTGTGCTGGCGGACTGCCTTACCTTCATCAACCATACCCCAGAGCAGAGGAGTGCCGCATGAGCTTTGCCGCAACCATCGCCAATGCCGCCGAACGCTACAAGATTCCAGACAGCCTGCTGCGGCTTGGTATAGGCCATCTCGTCGCCCGGACAGACCGGGCCCTAGTACGTCAACCCGCCGAAACCCTAGCCTTCGCGCGGGATATGGCGGGTTTTCCTGTTGCCTTGCATACCCAAGATGCCAACCGCCAGCATTACGAATTGCCGCCGAAATTTTTCGGACTCATCCTAGGGCCCCGGCGCAAATATTCCTGCTGCCTGTACCCCACCGGCCAGGAGACTCTGGCGGAAGCGGAGCTGCTCGCACTGGAAGAGAGCGTTCTCCACGCCGGCCTTGCCGACGGCCAGGACATTCTGGAATTAGGCTGCGGCTGGGGGTCCTTAACCCTGTTCATGGCGCAACGCTTTCCCGGCGCGCGGATTACCGCCGTCTCCAACTCCACCCCGCAGCGGCAATATATCGAGGCGCAGGCGATGGCGCTGGGGCTTAGCAATTTGCGCGTTATCACTGCGGACATGAACGAGTTTCAGCCGGGGCAGCGTTTCCAACGCGTGGTCTCGGTGGAGATGTTCGAGCACATGGCCAACTGGCGGGAATTGCTGAAGCGCGTGCGCGCATGGCTGGCACCCGGTGGAAAGCTGTTCATTCATGTGTTTTCTCATGCCGCCAGCCCCTATCGCTTCAATCATCTCGACGATGACGACTGGATTGCCCAACATTTCTTTACCGGCGGCATCATGCCAAGCCACGACCTCGCCACGGCGTTTCCTGATTTGTTCAAGCCGTTACGAGACTGGCGCTGGAATGGCCTGAATTATGCCTGCACGGCCGAGGCTTGGCTGCGCAACTACGATCTTCACGCTGCGGATATCCGCATCGTACTGGCGGCCGTGTATGGCACCGAGGCCCCGGTGTGGGAACGCCGCTGGCGGTTGTTCTTTCTGGCCACAGCAGGGCTGTTTGGCCATGGTGGCGGCGAACCCTGGGGGGTGAGCCATTATCTGCTCGAACCGACGATATGATCATCTGTGTCTACGCCGGGCTGGCGGTAACGCTGGCCATGGCCTTCGCCTGGGTTGTGCAGCGCGCCGCAGGCAATGCTGGCTGGGTTGACGTGGTGTGGACCTTCTCTTCGGGCATTGCGCTGGCCGGCGTGGCGCTGGCGGCACCTGGGGCTGCTTGGCGCCACATATTGCTTGCCGCTTTGCTTCTTGTATGGGCAGGCCGTCTGGGCGGGCATGTGGCCTGGCGGGTGATGAAAAGCCCCGAGGACACCCGCTACGCCATGATGCGCGCTGCAGCCGGTGAACGCTTTCAGACCCAAATTCTGGGATTATTGGCCGGGCAAGGACCGGTGACCGGCCTGCTGGCCATATCGGTCTATCTGGCCGCCGCACAGCCCGCGTTGCACTTGCGCTTCGCGGACATTGCCGGCGTCGCGCTGCTGGCGCTGGCGCTGGGCGGTGAGGCGCTGGCCGACCAGCAATTGCGCGCCTGGCGGGCAAAGCCGGAAAACCACGGCGGGATTTGCGAGGATGGATTATGGGCCCTCTGCCGCCACCCAAACTATTTGTTCGAGGCCTTGGCGTGGCTTGCTTACCCCGTCATCGCGCTGGTTCCTGGTCGGCCTGTCACCTGGCTCTGCGTTATTGCCCCAGTGCTGATGTTCCTGGTTCTGCGTTACCTCACCGGGGTGCCACCGCTGGAAGCCGCCATGCTGGCCCGCAGAGGCGATGCATATCGCGCGTATCAGGCGCGCACCAACGCGATGTGGCCGCGCTGGCCAAGCCGCATCAGATAATGATTTGCAGCGCGTTGCGCTTTGGTTTTTCACGCCGTTTGGAAGTGCGTTGCAGCTTACGGCTGGAGCGAATTGCGCGAAGTCTGGCTCACGCAGTGCGCTCCAACTACGCATTATCTAGCTAACAGGATGATAGATCAGCAGCGTTAACGTGCCCGGCTGGAATTTGTACCGCGGCGCGAAACCTGGGTGTTTGATGATTCCTTTGCCCTCGGGCTTCGCGGTGACGAGATAGACATCTCCCGTAGCCTCGTTCACCGCGATGGTGCGGGCGCCAAGCCGGGTCTTCACCGAGGGCAGAACGGTGTAATGATCGGCATCGGTCTCGCGGATAACTGAGAGCGTGCCGGTGCTGTTGGGACTGAAGATGAGATGACGCGTGCTGTCGAAGGCGGCGCTGTCCGTGCCTTTGCCGATTGGCAGCAGCGCAACCTCCTCTCCGGCGGTGGTGTTCACCACCGCCAGCTTGCCGTTCTGGCAGCTCGTAAATACCCGTTGCGATTCTGGATCCATCGCGACACCGGTAGGTGCCACACAGCCCGGCAGCGCCCAGCGCGCGGTTACCTGTCCGGTTTGGGTGTCAACCACCGCCATCTCGTTCTTGTCG
>JAKBCD010000268.1 GCA_021808205.1 Pseudomonadota bacterium
GGAAAACAGCGAATACACCTTTGGCTTCGACGCGCAGAGCGGCGAATACAAGAACATGGTTTCCGCCGGTATCATCGACCCGACCAAGGTTGTGCGCACTGCCTTGCAGGATGCCGCTTCCGTGGCTTCGCTCATCATCACCACCGAAGCCGGTGTGACCGAACGCCCCGAGAAGAAGGCCCCGATGGGCGCGCCCGACATGGGCGGCATGGGCGGCATGGGCGGCATGGATTTCTAATCCAGCCTTCCAGCTTGAAACGGAAAACCCCAGCGCAAACGCTGGGGTTTTTTGTTGGGCATTGAAATACCGCCAGCCCTTCTCTAAACCCTACCCCATTTAACCGCGTTGAAAGTACGTTCCCGCTTGGAAAAACCCGCATTGAATGAGCGCCTTGGCACCTTGGGCGCTGGTTTGCGTTTTGCCGGCAAGGCGATTTTTACGCGCTACACGCCGCTGCTGGCGCAGATGGTGGTCACGCGCCGCTGCAACCTGGCCTGCGGCTATTGCAACGAGTATGATGATTTTTCCGCGCCCGTGCCGCTGGAAACGCTGCTGAAACAGGTGGACCATCTGGCTAGGCTGGGCTGCGCCTCGCTCACCGTGACGGGCGGCGAAACGCTGCTGCACCCTGATTTAGACAAGGTGATTAAATATGCCCGCGACAAGGGCATGATCGTGACCATGATCACCAACGGATTCAAACTCTCGAAAGACTGGATCGCGCGGCTGAACGCGGCGAAGCTGCAAGGGATGCAGATTTCGATCGATAATCTGGTGGCCGACGATATTTCAATGAAAAGCCTGTCCTCCGTGGAAGGGCGGCTGAAGCTGCTGGCCGAGCATGCAAAATTCAATGTGAATGTGAACTCGGTGCTGGGCGTGACCGGTGAGCGCACGCAGGATGTCATCACCATCGCCGAGACGGCGGCGAAATACGGTTTCCAGCATTCGGTGGGCGTGCTGCACGACCATTCCGGCGCGCTGAAGGCCCTCAGCGACGCGCAGATGGCGGCTTATAAAAAGGTGACGGAAATCTCGCCTTCCATGGTGCACACGCTGAACTACAAGCTGTTTCAGCGAAACCTGATGCAGGGCAAACCGAATGACTGGAAATGCCGGGCCGGGGCGCGCTACCTCTACATCACCGAGGACGGCAAGGTGCATTATTGCTCGCAGCAGCGCGGCTATCCGGCGATTCCATTGCTGGAATACGGGCTGGAGGACATCAAGCGCGAATACCATACCAAGAAAGATTGCGCGCCCACCTGCACGTTAAGCTGCGTGCATCAGATGAGCCTGTTCGATGGGTATCGCGGCAAGCAATACGAGGCGGCGCTGCCCCTGGCCACGGCCTGAGCGACGCCGATAATGTATAGCGAAGCCGATATCGAGGCGGCGATGAACGCCGGAGTTCTACCGCCCGAAACCGCGGCTAATTTCCGCGCCTTCGTTGCGGCCAGTCGGATAAGCCCGGCGGTGGACGAGGAATATGTCCGGCTACTGACGGGGTTCAACGATATCTTCGTCTCCATCGCGATCGCCCTGGTGGCCATCGCCACCTATGCGCTGGTCAGCGCGCCTAATGAGCGCGGCCTTATTTTGGCGGCGGAAGCCTGGGCGCTGGCAGAATATTTCACCCGGCGGCGGCACATGGCGCTGCCTTCTATCCTGCTGCTGCTGCTCTTCGCGGGTGGCATCGGCACGGCGCTCACGCATCCCATCGGCGGCTGGTTCGCCAATCATATGCAGTTGCTTGTGTCCGCGGGCGGGGTCGGCCTCAAATCCCGGCTCTATTTTACCATGGGTATCACCGCGGGGCTGGAAGCGCTGGCCATCTATGCGCATTGGCGGCGCTTTCATGTGCCCATTACCGTGGCGGCTTTCATGGCGGCGGTAGTGCTGCTGGCGATCAGCCTGGCGCTGGGCTTGGTTCCGGGGTTACTGGCGTTCTGGCCTTATCTGCTGATTTTTGGTGGATGCTGCGTGTTCGCGCTGGCGCTGCGGTGGGACATGGCCGACCGCACACGGCAAACCCGGCGCGCGGATGTGGCGTTCTGGCTGCATCTACTGGCGGCACCCATGCTGGTGCACCCGGCTTTTTATCTGCTGGGGCTGCTGCAGGGCGGCAACCACTCGGGGGAAGCCAGCATCGCGGTGGGGCTTTATATGGCGCTGGCCGTGGTCGCATTGCTGGTGGACAGGCGGGCACTGCTGGTCTCGGCGCTGGGATATGTAATCTATGCGCTCGCGCAGGTGCTGCGCCATGCAGGCACGCAGGCGGAAAGCCTGGCGATGACAGCACTGATCGCAGGTTGCGCGCTGCTGTTGCTTTCAGCCTTCTGGCACCGCGCGCGAAGCGGATTGCTGCGGGCTCTGCCGCGGGGTTTGGCGGCCCGGCTGCCGGGATAAACGAAGCCGCCCTTGCAGGCAGCTTCTTTAGAGCTTTCAACTGAACGCTCTGGTTTTATGTTTGAGCGAGCCATTTCATGCAGTTATCTTGACGCCGCCGCGTCAATCTGAATGCATATTGCGCTGACAAATCAAAAACCGCCCTCGAAGGCAAGCTCGGTAACCGGCTTACGCGGGCTTGGCGTCTCCATTGCCTGCAACGCCTCGGGCAGCAAGGTCTTCGGCCCCTGTCGGCCAATCGCAACGGCGGCTTCAACCCGGAATCCCGCCGGCACTTTCAGCTCGGTATAGATGCGCTCATAAGCGATCCCGGCCATACCATGCGCCTGCCAGCCCATAAAGGCCGCCTGCAGGGCCAGATAACCCCAGGCGGCGCCTGCATCGAAGGAATGGCTGTGCGAAGGCACCGGCGTATCCTTGCCAGGCACGGCCATGGTCTCTGAGGACACAATGAATACGATCGCAGAAGCCGTTTTAGCCCAGCTCTGGTTGAACGGGTTCAGCAGCCCCAGAAACTTGTCCCAATGGGCATTGTCCCGCCGGGTATAGAGAAACCGCCATGGCTGCGAATTATAGGAGGATGGCGCCCAGCGCGCGGCCTCGAACATCGTTCGCAGCGTGTGCTCGGAAATCTCCTCGCCGGTGAAGGCGCGGGGCGACCAGCGCTCCAGGAAGATCTGGTCGATCGGATGGTCAGCGGTACGGGAATTCGCCGTGGTCATGCATCACTCCTCAGGTTGAGCGAGGCAAGCTTAGTCGCGGGTGGAGACGCTGGCAAAACCCGCCGGCGAAGGCGGCAGATTATTGCAGATTGCGGTCCGGCGCCTCGCTGGCCACCGGGCTGGCCATCGGCGCTTCGGCCACTTCGTTACGCCCGTTGCTGTCCGCAGCGATCACCGTGCCGTTATCCGGCTGTTTATAAATGAAGCCATAGGTTGGGTAGACAGAGCCCATCATGGCGCCGTCTCCGAGTTCAACCCTCACGTCCGTCCAGTTATTATTCGGCGAGACATCCTGCACCGTCACGTCGTTGGTGATGGAGCCCGGCACCCAATTGGCTTGCGTTACGAGAATCGTCCGCGGGCCGAGAACCGCCGTGACAACCGCGACATGGCCGAGCGGCATGCGGCCGATGGAACGGAAGTTCAGCACCGCGCCGGTCATCGGCGTGTTACCGCGCGCATAGCGCCCGGCCGCTTCAGCCCACCAGAGGAAGGCATCGCCAGAAAGCTCGATATGCGAAACCTCACGCGCGTAAGGCACGCATTGCAGGCGCGAATGGCGATACTCTGCCGCCACACGCTCGTAATGGGTGTGATACGCGGAGGCATAATGCGTTTCGTGCCACGAATGCTTAGCCGCGACATAGAGATGGTGAGAATAATGCACGGAGGCATAATGCGTTTCGTGCCGCAGATGCTTCGCCGCCACATACACATGGTGAGAATAGTGCTCGGACAGATGGTGAGAATAGTGCACGGAGGCATAATGCGTCTCGTGGCGTATCGCGCTGTGATGCGTGGTCCTGGCCAGATGCTCAGCCCTCATATGCTCTC
>JAKBCD010000269.1 GCA_021808205.1 Pseudomonadota bacterium
CCGAGTTGGCCGCCGATGTGAACCGCGTGCTGGCGCTGGATCTGCCAATTGTGGATTGGGCGGCTGAAGAGGGCATCGACGAAGTACATCTGCGCGAGCGGATCGAGCAGACGGCCGAGCAAGCCGCAGCCGCCAAGGCCGTGCAGTTTGGTCAGCAGCTTATCGCCTATATCGAGAAATCCGTGCTGTTGCAGACGTTGGATACCGTCTGGAAGGAGCATCTACTGGCGCTGGATTATCTGCGCCAGGGCATTGGCCTTCGCGGTTATGGCCAGCGCGACCCGCTGAACGAATATAAGCGCGAGGCCTTCGCGATGTTCGCAGCGATGCTGGACGATTTGAAAGAGCGCGTGACCCTGGCGATGGCGCACGTGCAGGTTCAGATGCCCGCCGAACCCGCACCGCCGGCGATGGTGGAATCTCACCCCGAGCCGGGCGCGATGCAGGGCGGTCTGGCTTTGGCCGAGCCGGTGGTGCGCAATACAGATGCGTTGCTTCCCGTTTTCGATGAGGCAGAGGTGAACCCAGCCCGGCCCGAAACCTGGGGTGCGACACCGCGCAACGCGGCCTGCCCCTGCGGCTCCGGCAAAAAATTCAAATACTGTCACGGCAAGGTTTAGGATGTGATCATTTCAGGTTGATCCGCAACGCGGGTTAACCTGATGTCATCGCCCCCGTCCTAACCTAGCGACAAAACCCGGCGGGGCGATCGTAACGCCATCCGCCTCTAGCATCTCCTTCACCCGGTCTGGCCTGTCAGAAATCATGCCGTCCACACCAAGCTCGCTCATGCGGCGGATATCCGCGGCCTCGTTCACCGTCCAGGGGATCACCGCTAGGCCGAGGCGGCGGGCTTCATCCATCTCGGCAGCGTCCAGCGTCTCATGAAACGGCGCCCACACGGCAGCGCCGGTGCTGGCCACCGCGCGCGGAACACTGCCAGGTCGGCACGGTGCAAATGCGGCCAGCCGGGTCTGGCCAAACCAGAGCTCAGAACGTTCCAAGGTTTGCGGCTCTGTCAGGCAGCCGCGCCGCAACGCAGGCTCCAGCAGCGCGGCTGCTTCCAGCACCCGCCAGTCGAAAGCGTAAAGTACGGCCTTGTTGATGGCTTTTGCCTCTCGCAGTGTGCCCACCACCACCTCAACCAGTTGCTTCGGCGCCAGCGTTGCCTCTGGCTGGTCTGGGAAGGTTTTAACCTCGATAAGAAAATCCAGCGATGCGCATGAAGCCAGTACCTCGACCAATGTCGGAATGGGCGTGCCATCAAGTGGCGCTTGATCAGGAAAGCGCGCAGCGTAGTCAGACCCCGCGCGTAACCGGCCGACATCATAGGCGCCAAGCTGCTGAAACGTTAGCGTGCGGATAAACGGGGCGTCACCTCCGACATAGACGCCGGCGCTGTCACGGGCAGAGTCAGGGTTCGGCTTTGGGTCATGATGCACCACCGCAACGCCATCCGCCGTTACGCCGATATCAAATTCCACCCCCGTGAGCTGAAGCCGCTGCGCCAGGACGAATCCCGGCAGCGTGTTTTCGGGCAATAATCCGCGTGCGCCGCGATGCCCGAAAACCGCAATCATGGCTTTATGTGCAATCTACTCCGCGGCTTTTCGGCATCCGCGAGCACGGCGCCGATCTGCTCGAACGCTCGCGCGCGGTGGCTGATCTTGTCTTTCTCAGGCCCAAGCTCGGCATAGCTCTGTTCGTAGCCATTGGGGATGAAGATCGGGTCATAGCCGAACCCGTTTTCTCCGCGCGGCGCGGGGGCGATACGCCCGAACGCTTCGCCGATATAGGTGCCAGTGGTGCCATCCGGCTGGGCAAGGCAAAGCGCACAGGTGAACCATGCCTCCCAATCGTTCTTGGCTTCAGCCGCGGCGATGATCTTGGCGAAGGCACCCGGGTAGTCGTCTCCTGCATAGCGTGAAGAATACACGCCGGGCTGGCCATTCAACGCCGAGACGCAAAGCCCGGAATCATCGCCCAACGCAGGAAGCCCTGAGGCTTTGGCCGCCGCCACGGCCTTGATGCGGGCATTGCCCACAAAATCTGGCGCGGTTTCGGCAGGTTCGGGTAGGCCCAGTTCCCCGGAGGAAGTAACCTCATAGCCCAGTGGCGCCAGAAATGTCCGGAATTCCTTGAGCTTGCCGGGATTATGGGTGGCAATAACGAGTTTTTTCATGCGCGCCCGGCATCGCCCGAAAGCATCCCGGGGTCAATCTTCAGCTTCGCCATCGCGCGTTGCCATTTGGTCCGGTAGTCGGTGTCGAAGATGATCTCATCATCTGCAGGGGCTGTCAGCCAGCTATTCTGCCAAATCTCTTCCTCAAGCTGCCCGGCACCCCAGCCGGCATAGCCCAGAAGTAACCGGGCCTGGGCAGGGCCGCTGCCAGAGGCTACGGCCTGCAGCACGTCCATGCTGGCGCTCAAGCCATGCGCCCCGTCCACATCCAGGCTGCCTTCGCTCATCCAATCGGCCGAGTGCAGCACAAACCCGCGATGATCCTCCACCGGCCCGCCCTCGCCCATCGGCAGCTCGCGCCGCGGCGGGTGCGGCTCCACCTTCAATCGCTCCATCAAATCGCCGAATCTCGGCTTGCGCAACGGACGATTAAGCATCAGTCCCATAGCGCCATCCTGGTTATGCGCACAGACGAAGATCACGCTCTGGGCAAAGCGCGGATCGCGCAAGGCCGGCATGGCCAGAAGCACCTGCCCAGTGAGCCAGCCAGGTTGATGAGACGCCGAAATTTCATGCTCCGTCATCGCCTTGTTATATTCGTGCGCCTGCCGCTCGGCCAGCCCCCGCGCCGTGGCTTCACCTGCCGCGCCACTTCGCCTAAGAAGGAGCATCCGTTCCACGAACATAGGCAGACAATGATCAAAATTGGTGACAAAATCCCGGCCCAGAAGCTAATGCTGGCTACGCCGGACGGCCCGCGCGAAGTGGAAACGGCGGAGCTGCTGGGCCTTGGAAAAGTTGTGTTGTTTGCCGTGCCAGGCGCCTTCACACCCACCTGCAGCGCCAAGCATGTGCCCGGCTTCGTGAAGCTGGCGCCGGAGCTAAAAGCAAAAGGCGTGGACAGGATCGTCTGCCTGGCGGTGAACGACGCCTTTGTGCTGGGTGCCTGGGCCAAGGACCAGAAGGCCTGGGACGCCGTGCAATTCCTGGCGGATGGCTCCGCCACCTTCACTAAGGCGTTGGGGCTGGAGCTGGACCTGGTGGCGCGTGGCATGGGCGTCCGCAGCCAGCGTTTCGCGCTTGTGATCGAAAATGGTACCGTGACCAAGGTTGCGGTCGAGGAACCGGGTGGGTTCGAGGTCAGCCGCGCCGAGGCCATTCTCGAAGCCCTCTAAACCGGTGACTCTCGCTCTTACGATCGTCGTCCCGTGCTATAACGAACGCGCGAATGTCGCCCCGATGGTCGCGGCCCTGGATACGGCGCTCGCTGGTCTGGCGTGGGAGGTTGTGTTCGTCGACGATGACAGCCCGGATGGCACCAGCGCCGAAGCCAAGCGGATCGCGCAATTGGACCCGCGTGTGCACTGCATTCGCCGCATCGGTCGGCGCGGGCTGTCCTCGGCAGTCATCGAGGGCGCACTGTCCTCCGCGGCCACTCATATCGCCGTGATTGACGGCGACATGCAGCATGACGAAACTCGCCTGCCCCTGATGCTGGAAGCCGTGATGAACGGCGCGGACATGGCCGTGGGCAGCCGCCACGTGGAAGGTGGTGACTCCGCCGGCCTCTCCTCGCCGCTGCGGGTGAAGCTCTCCCAAACCGGCATCCGGGTTGCCCAGATGGTGACGCACACCTCCATCTCGGACCCGATGAGCGGCTTCTTCCTGTTGCGACGGGATTTATTCGACGCGCTGGCCGCCAGGCTGACGGGCCAAGGCTTCAAGATCCTGCTAGACCTCGTTCTGGCCTCGCCGCGCAAGCTCGATATCGCG
>JAKBCD010000270.1 GCA_021808205.1 Pseudomonadota bacterium
AGCTTCCCGCAAATGGACCGCCCGCGGCTCTCCGCCTGGCTGCGGTGCGCGATGAAGGAAAGCGCGTCCACCGGTTCCTGGTTCACCAGAATCGAAATCTTCACGAGGTCCGCCTCCGCATAATCCTCGATCTGGTAATCGAAGCTGGCATAGCCACGGCTGACGGATTTAAGCCGGTCGTAGAAATCGAATACCACCTCATTCAGCGGCAGGCGATACACAGCCATGGCGCGGTTGCCCACATAGGTCAGGTCTACCTGCTGGCCACGCCGTTCGGAGCAGAGGGTGAGGATCGAGCCCAGATAATCATCCGGCACCATGATGGTGGCTTTAATCCAGGGCTCCTCGATATGGTCGATGATCGAGCCATCCGGCATATCCGCCGGGTTGTGCAGCGGCTCCATCTGCCCGTTGGTTTTGTACACATGATCCACAACAGAGGGCGCGGTCGCGATCAGGTTCAGGTCGAACTCGCGGGAAAGCCGCTCCTGGATAATTTCCAGATGCAGCAGCCCCAAAAACCCGCAGCGGAAGCCAAAACCCAGCGCGGCACTGGTCTCGGCCTCATAATGGAAGCTCGCATCATTCAGCCGCAGCTTGGCGAGGCTGTCGCGCAGCTTCTCGAAATCATCGGCATCCACCGGGAACAACCCGCACCACACCACGGGGATGGAGGGCTTGAAGCCGGGCAGGGGGGCCAGCGCCGGGCGGCGGTCATCCGTAATGGTGTCGCCCACATTGCAATCCGCCACGGTTTTAATGGCGGCGGTGATGTAGCCCATCTCGCCTGGTCCCAGCTCGTCCACAGGTTTCATCTTGGGCGTGAACACGCCAAGCTGCTCCACCGGATGCACAGCACCCGTGGACATCATGCGGATCTTCTGGCCCTTTTTCAGCACGCCATTTTTGATCCGCACCAGAATCACCACGCCGAGATATTGGTCGTACCAGCTATCCACCAGCAAGGCTTGCAACTCGGCCTTGTCGTCACCTTTCGGCGGCGGCAGGCGGGTCACCAGCGCCTCCAGCACGCCTTCGATGTTCAGCCCGGTCTTGGCGGAAATCTCCACCGCGTCCGAGGCGTCGATGCCGATCACATCCTCAATCTGCTGCTTCACCCGCGGCACATCGGCGGCGGGCAGGTCGATCTTGTTCAGCACCGGCACGATCTCATGATGCGCGTCGATGGCCTGATACACATTGGCGAGTGTCTGCGCTTCCACACCCTGTGAGGCATCCACCACCAGCAGCGAGCCTTCGCAGGCGGCCAGGCTGCGACTCACCTCATAGGCAAAATCCACATGGCCGGGTGTGTCCATCAGGTTCAGCACGTAGGTTTTGCCGTCGGAGGCTGGGTAGTCCAGCCGCACGGTCTGCGCCTTGATGGTAATGCCGCGCTCCTTCTCGATCTCCATATTATCGAGCACCTGCTCGGTCATCTCGCGGGCGGTGAGGCCGCCGCAATGCTGGATCAACCGGTCGGCCAGGGTGGATTTGCCATGGTCGATATGGGCGATGATGGAGAAATTACGGATCAGGTCGAGAGGTGTGCCGGTCATGGCGGGTCTTTAGGGCATTTTGTACGAAAATGTCAGGGGGCGAATGCGTGCTTGCCGCGATTCACGCCGAGGGCCGGGCCTGCCGGGGCGTGGTGCGGGCCAGGATGGCCTCGCGCGCCTGCCGGGACGCCGCCAGCCGCGCCCGGGCCTTGGCCAGCACGGCGGGCGGCGCGGTTTCCGGGCGGCCGCTCTCAAAGGGCGGGGCGGGTGCGTATTCCATGCTGAGCTGGATTGCCTGCGCCTCCTCCTCGCCCAATAGCGCCGCCACGATGCTCATGCCGAAATCAATCCCGGCGGTGATGCCGCCGGCGGTGAAGAGGTTGCCGTCCCGCACCACCCGCTCATGCACCGGTATGGCGCCGCGCCGCGCCAGCAGATCCACCGCGTTCCAATGGCTGGTGGCGCGCTTGCCGGCGAGCAGCCCGGCCTGACCCAGCACCAGCGACCCGGTGCAGACGGAGCTGACAAAGCGCGCCTTGGCGGCCATGGCGCGGATGAAGTCCAGCGTCTCCTCATCCTCCAGCAAGGCGTTCACCCCGATGCCGCCGGGGATGCACAGCACGTCGAAATCCGGCGCGTCGGCGAAGCTGGTATCGGGGATCAGCATCAGCCCGGTGGCGCTGCGCAGCGGGGCGGTGGTTTTCCAGACCAGATGCACCTGTCCGCCCGGCACGCTGGCGAACACCTCATAAGGCGCGGTCAGGTCGAGCTGCTGGACATCGGGAAAGCAGAGCAGGCCGAAGCGAAGCGACATTTGCGGGCTCCTTGTTGGAGCTGCATCCTATGGCCAGGCCGCCGGCACGGCCAATGCGCTCAGGCCAGATCAGGCACGCGGATCGCGCTTAAGCCCGCCGCCAGGGCCGTCAGCACATCCGCCTTACTCAACGCCACGCAGCCCGCCGTGGGGGCGTAATCGGGTGTTGCCACGTGAAAAAAAATTGCCGAGCCCCGCCCCGGTACAATCGGGTCGAGGTTCCAGTCCAGCACGCCGATTACGTCATAAACCCCATCCGCCCGCCATAATTCCTCGTGGCTGGCGGGGTAGGGCAGGCGCACTGGTCTGTTATAAGCGGCGTCCGCCACGTCGTCGCACCAGCCATCGGCGGGGGAAATCGGCTCCAGCGGCACGGTGCAGCGCGGCGGGGGCAGCCGGTCGGCCCGGTAGAGCACACGCACCAGCTTGAGCGGCCCGGCCGGTGTGGCGCCATCGCCTTCGCGCTTCATGGCGGTGATGCCGCCGCGGCCATGGGCGGCGCATAAACGCAGGCCAGCACCGTGCAGGATACCATTTTGCAGAACAAACTCAGTCAAGCAGATGCCCGAAGCGCCTGGCCTTCGTCTCCAGATAGGAATTATTCACACCGTTCGGGTCGAATTGATGCGGCACCCGCTCGATAATCTCGATTCCACAAGCGGCCAGACTCGCCAGCTTTTCGGGGTTGTTGGTCAGCAGCCGGATTTTCTTGATCCCCAGAGCCTCCAGCATGGCGGCGGCGATGTGGAAATTGCGCTCATCGGCCTGCCAGCCCAAGGCGCGGTTAGCATCCAGCGTATCCATGCCCTGGTCTTGCAAGGTATAGGCCCGCAGCTTGTTGATGAGCCCGATGCCGCGCCCCTCCTGCGCCAGATACAGCACGGCGCCATGGCCCTCCTGCCCCATGCGGGCGATGGCACCTTGCAGTTGCGGCCCGCAATCGCAGCGCAAGCTGCCCAAAAGGTCGCCGGTGAAGCATTCTGAATGCAGCCGCACCAACGGCGCTTCCTGCGCTTCCGGCTGGCCCACCAGAATCGCCATATGCTCAATCCCCTGGTCCAGCGCCCTGAATGCGATGAGTCTGGCATCCCGCGCGGCATCCAGCGGTACGGAAACCTCCGCCACCTTCATGAGGGTGGAGGCCAACTCCAGCGGGTAGGCCAGCAAATCGGCGGCGGGAACGCTCAGCAAATCGGCACCCTCCTTTCGGCTGGCCCAGCCGGGGCGCACCGGGGCCGCCACCATGGCTGGCAGCAACCTGGCCAGCTTGCCCAGCGCCAGTGCGGCCTGCGCCTCCTCCGGCGCCTCGACTGTTTCGAAGCTTGGAAGGACTTGCTCCAATGTTGGGTCGGCGGCGCGTCTGAGGGTCTGCACGTCGATCAGCGGCCGTGCCAGCGCCAGGGCAATGGCCGGGGTGGTTTCAGCCACATCGTGTTGCAGCACCGCGGCGGCGCGCGAGGGGGCGAGTAGCAAGGTAGCGGGGCTGGTAGAAAGCAGGTCGATCAGCCGCAACCCCTCCGCCCCCACGGTTTCAGCCGGCGCCAAAATCAGCGGCTTTCGCGCGGCCAACACCACGGGTACGCCGCGCCGGGCATCGGCAACCGCCCGGTGCACGGCCCTGGTGCGGGGCGTGCCGA
>JAKBCD010000271.1 GCA_021808205.1 Pseudomonadota bacterium
GGGCTCAGGAATTTCACCGCCTGTAGGCGCAGCGATGATGTGGCGCCGATGGCGGCAATCGCCTCGTCCAGCAGCAGCGCGCCGGGTACAATCGGCAGCGCCGGGAAATGCAATGCTGCCGTTGGGTGCGCCGCCGGAATGCTGAACGCGTGAGTATGGCGCAGGCTCATTTCGCCTCCCGCAGGGATGCGAGGGCCAGCAGATCCGCCCGCTGCAGCTTGCCCAACGCGTTGCGTGGCAGGCGCTCCACCAGAATCAAAGGCCGTGGCAGAAACGTCGGGTCTAGCCGTGCGCGCAGCGCCTGTATGATCTCTGCCACCGTCAGCCCCGGCGCCACCGCCAGCGCCTTCAGGCGGGGTACGGATTGGGTACTGCCCTCTTCCATCAGGAAGCTGCCATCCCGCACACCGGGAACAGCCAGAAGCTGGTGGTTGAGATAGGCGATGGAGCTGCGCTTGCCCGCGATGTTGACGAGATCGGCGGCGCGGTTGCCGAGGCGGAAATGCTCTTCGCTGGTCGGCTCGATCTCATCCTGAACCGGTGCAACCCCTTCCACCGCGGCACCTTGCGCCCACCAACCCGCCTCGTCGCGATGCAAGCTAACGGCCTCGAAGCAATGCCAGGTGGTTTCATGCGTGCTACGCCGGGTGGCGATCTGTCCGGCCTCGGTACAGCCGTAGATTTCGACGAGCGGAGCCTGAAACGCCGCCTCCGCGGCTTCGGCCAAGTCATGCGGCAGGGGGGCCGTGGCGCAGAGCAGCATCGCCAATGCGGGCATTTTGTCCGGGTCTGCGGTGAGGGCGCGCAGATGTACCGGCGTTGTCACCAGCAGGCGCGGCGTAGGGGCGGCTTCCAGCGCTGCTCGTATATCGGCGGGAAACAAGGGTGCTTCGGTGAACACGGCCAGCCCGTGCTGCCAAGCCAAGGTGATAACGGATTCAAGCCCGTAGGAATGCTGGTGTGGTACGGTGCCGATGATGCAGCCGCCACGCATCGCCGCCACGCCCAGCCTTGCCCCGGCGGTGCGCGCGCTATGCACCAGCACGGACCAGCTTTTCATGACGGGTTTGGGTTTGCCGGTGGAGCCGGAGGTGAACAGCACCACGGCTGGCTGCCCGCCGGGAATGCTGAGCGGCACCTCCTCGGCATCTGGCAGCCGGGCGGGAAATATCAGATGCGGCAGGTCCGGCACGGGGCCATCGGCCAAGGCATAGAGGCCAGGATACGCCTCGGTCAGATCCCGTAGCACGGCAGGCGTGGCGGCGGCGGGCATCAGGCTCACCTGCCCGCGCAGGAGTGCGGCGGCGAAACCAACCATGAAGCGGTAGCGCTCCGTGCATAGATTCACCAGGAAACCGGCATCCGGCAGCAGCCCCGCCAAGGCCGCAACATCGCGCCGAAACCGCGCGGCGGTAATGGTACCGTGAGGGCCGATAGCGACAATTTCCTCCTTCTGGTGGTTCAGCACATCGTAAAGGCGAAAACCGGGAGCGTTGCTGTCCATCATCGGTGCGTCAGTTCAGGCCTGGACAGGGGGCCGGAGGGGCGGGTTTTGGCGCAATCGCTCACCATTTGAAAAATCATCGCGAAGGAATGGCGCGGCGGGTCGTGCAGCACGCGCAGGCGCACCGCGTATTCGGCGGCGAACATCGCCGCCACCAGCGGTATGTCCAGAATATTCACGAAAAACGACCAGGCGGTGAGCGGTGCGAAGCAGAACAGCAGCACCGAGGTGGTGAGTTGCCCGGCAAAGAAGATCGACCAGGCGAAGGTGACCCGACGTGTATAGGCCACCAGCTCGGCGGGAATATCCGCCCCGTGCAGCCGGTAGGCCATGGCGGTGATGAGCGGCGTGTGCCCCCGGCGCAGGGTAAGCGCAAAGGTTGCGAGCAGGCCGGTGTAAAGCCCCCAATGCATCAGCGCGGCAGCGCTGATGAAACTGACCTTGAACAGCCCACTGGCCGTCAGCGCAACGGGGATATGGCTGGTGGCCACGATGGCCAGATGAAACAACAGCGGCACCAGGGCAATGAGCAGGACGGTGCCAAACGGCGAACGCGCCTGGGGCGGGGTCATGCCTGTGCCTGGTGCGCCTGGATATATGCCGAGAGGCTGCGCAGTGAGCGGAAAATGCTTTGGTTGTTCTCGTCATCCGCGCGCAGCTTCACCCCAAAGCGCTGTGCCACCACCAGCGAGATCTCCAGCATGTCGATCGAATCGACCCCCAGCCCCTCCCCGTAAAGCGGCGCATCCGGGTCGATGTCCTCCGGTATGGTGTCGAGGTTCAGGGTGGAGACGATCAGGCTGGCAAGCTCTGCTTCGGCGCAAGACTGGGGGTGGGTCGCGGATGTCATGAACCCATCAATAGGAGAGGTCTGCGAGCTGGCCAAGTGAAAACGCTGTAGCGCAAAGAATAGGTTAATGATGTCAGACGCTCACCGGAACCACCTCGAATCTCTGCCAATCATGGGGATGACCGCCTTGCCAGAGATTGTGTCAGTTGAAAGCTGTCCCGGGTTTCAAGCCAAATTTTTTCAAGAGCATTGCCGCCGGACAGAAGCCGGTAAAGCCCGTCTGCAGCAGATTCATCCCAACGAGGGCGGTGAGCAGCAACCACCATTGGGAAACCAGCAGGGTCAGCGCCACGCTCAGCAACACCACCACGCCTGCGAAAGACAAAACAGCTTTGTCGATATTCATGTTGATTTTCCCTTATGTTGAGAGATGTGGGGCAGCCCACTGCACGATCTGCGCGGCAGACATGGCGCCCGCTTGCCGGGCGGTCAACCGGCCATTTTTGAACAGCAGCATGGTGGGGATGGAGCTGATGCCATGGCGAGTCATGGTATGTGGCGCGGTATCGGCATCCAGCTTCAGCAGCCGGGCATGGGGCTCCAGACGTTCGGCCGCGGCCGCGAATTGCGGCGCCATCGCCCGGCAGGGGCCGCACCAATCGGCCCATACATCGACCACAACCGCTATGCTGTCATGCGCGACGTGACGGGCGAGCCCGGCTTCATCCACTGCCAGCGCCTTGCCGGTGAACAAGCTCGCCTTACAGGCACCACAGCGAGGCCCCGCGGCAAGCCGCTCCTCGGGCAGTCGGTTCAGGGTGCCGCACTCAGGGCAAACAATAGTAAGGCTCATCCAAACGGCTCCAATAGCCAGAGTGTGACGACTTCAAACCGGTCTTTTTTGCGGAGCAATCCCACCTCGCCTGACCCTAGAGCGCCCTGTAAGTGCCCGCCTTGATCTTGCGCAAGAAATGACTGCCTCTGGCGCGCAAGTTACGATTGACTTATTTTGATATTTCTATACAAATGGAAATATGGAGAAATCGGATATCATTGCCGCTCTCGCCGCGCTGGCCCAGGAGACACGGCTGGATATCTTCCGCTTGCTGGTCCAGGCCGGGCCGGAGGGCCTTCCAGCCGGGCGGCTTGGGGAGGAGCTCGGGCTGCCATCAGCGACACTATCCTTTCATCTGAGCCAGCTTCGCCACGCCGGCCTTGCTAGTTTCCGGCGCGAAAGCCGCTCGCTGATCTACGCGGCCGAGTATGACGCGATGAATGGCCTGCTATCTTATTTGACCGAGAATTGTTGCCGTGGAGACACGGCGGCCTGTGCCGTTCCCGCCTGCGGCACGCCAAAACCGGCGAGGGAGATAGCGATATGACCGGCAGTCTCTACAATGTTCTGTTCCTCTGCACGGGCAATAGTGCGCGCTCGATCCTGGCTGAAGCCATCCTGCGAAAGGATGGTGCTGGCCGCTTCAACGCCTTCTCGGCCGGCAGTTTTCCCAAGGGCGTTGTCAATCCGCTCGCACTCAAGGTGCTGGCAAGTTTCGACTATCCGGTCGCGGGGATGTACTCAAAGAGCTGGGACGAATTCTCCGCCCCTGACGCGCCGCAGATGGATTTTGTCTTCACGGTTTGCGACGATGCGGCCGG
>JAKBCD010000272.1 GCA_021808205.1 Pseudomonadota bacterium
GCTTTTAAAATGACCTGCCAGTTATTGCCAAGGCCAGGCAGAGCGTAACGCATCATCTGCGGAAATAAAATGCGGCGAAACACCAGAAACGGTTTCATGCCAAAGGCGCGGGCGGCTTCCATCTGGCCTTTTGGTACCGCCAGGAAGGCGCCGCGGAAGGTTTCGGTGAAATAGGCGCCGTAAATAAAGCCGAGCGTGATAACGCCGCTGGTGAACGGGTCCAGCTGCACTCCGAAGTCGATGCTGTTCTGGAGGCTGTTCAGCCAGTCTGTGAAGTCGTTGATCCAGATTTGCAGCGAGTAGAAGATCAGCAGCATCAGCACCAGGTCTGGCACGCCACGAATGAGGGTGGTGTAAACCGTGGCGATGCCCCGCGCGGCGCGGCTTTTGGAAAGCTTCGCCGAGGCGCCAAACAGGCCGAGGATAAAAGAAACAACGAGCGAGAGCACGGAAAGCTCAACCGTGGTAACCGTGCCGGCGAGGATTTGCGGCCCAAAGCCGCCGAGATTGAACATTCAGGCCACCTGTGTCGTGCCCGGCCCCGGCGGCGCGCGCCAGAGCCGGGATGTCAAATGATCAAGGCGCCTGCTTGGCGGCTTCAGCGTTATAGATGCTGAAGTTGAAATATTTCGCCTGGAGTTTGTCGTACTCTCCGTTTTTGTGGATTTGGGCGATCGCCCAGTCGATCTTTTTCAGCAGCTCCGGCTCGTCCTTGCGCACGCCGATGGCGATGTAGGAGCCCAGCACATCCTTCGGATCGTCGGTGGCGTTGCCGCCGATTTCGTAATCCGCGCCTTTCGGGGTTTTCAAGAAGCCGTAGTCGGCTTCAACGGAATCCTGCAAGGAGGCATCCAGCCGGCCGGAGAGGAGATCCGCATAAACCTGATCCTGGCCCTGATAGGAGACCACGTTCACGCCGTTCGGCTGCCAATAGGTTTTGGCATAGGTTTCCTGGATGGTGCCGGCCTCAACGCCGACGGTTTTACCCTTCAGGCTGGCCGCGGTTGGCACCAGGCCGGAGCCTTTTTTAACGATCAGGCTGGTCGGCTCGTCATACATCTCAGAGGAGAAGTTGATCTGCTGGGCGCGCTCAGGGGTAACGGTCATCGAGGACAAAATCGCGTCGAATTTACGGGCTTCCAGGGCGGGGATGATGCCGTCAAAAGCCTGATCGACGAACACGCATTTCACTTTCAGCTGGGCGCAAATGGCCTTGCCGAGGTCAATATCGAAGCCTTGGAAGGCGCCGGACGGGGCAAGGGATTCGAAGGGTGGATAGGTCGCGTCCACCCCGAAGGTGATTTGAGTGAGAGGTTGAGCTGAGGCGGCCATAGGCAGGGTCATGCCAAGTATGCTGGCCGCTGCCAGGGCCGGCGCAAAAAGCTTTTTCATGTTGTCTCCCATGTTGAAGGACCGCCCCGGCCCGCCTGCGCCGGGATGCGGATTGGGTGACATTACTCGTTTAAAATTGGAGCGCAACGGCAGAATTTTGGGAGCAGAGGGGGAGGATGTGCGCTCCAGAGAGGCAGGCTATGCGTATACTGGCAAATAATAGGCAAATTGCCTGCATTTTAGGCGCATATGGCGTCATGAGTGAGGAAATGAACCGCCGCGCCGGGCATTACTGGACGTATAAAATGATATAATATATCATTAATAGCTGAAAGCATTAGGAGAGCAAACGGATGCTGATCCGGGCAGGTTTTGGTGTGGTTCTGGCGCTGGTGGGCCCGCTTGCCATGGCGCAGCCGGTGTTGCGCGCGGTGGGGCTGGAGAGCCAGTATGCCGATGTGCTGGCGCAGATTGGCGGGCCGTATGTGCGGGTTGTCGCCATTCAGTCCAACCCCAACACCGACCCGCATGAGTTTGAGGTGACGCCAGGCGTGGCGGCGGCGCTGCATGGCGCGGATCTCGTGGTGGAGAACGGGCTTGGTTATGATGCATGGGCCAGCCAGATGCTGGATGGCACCAAGGCCAAGGTGCTGAGCGCGCAGAACCTGCTTAATTTGCCTGATAATTCGCCAAACCCGCATCTGTGGTACCGCACGGATACTATGCCTGCTGTGGCTGCCGCTGCTGCTGCGTTTTTCGAAGCGAAGGACCCGGCGCATAAGGCGGTATATGCGGCGAATTTAAAAACGTTCGATGCGTCTCTGGTGCCGTGGAAACGGGAAATTGCAGAGGTGAAGGCGAAATATGCCGGCGCGCCAGTTGCGGTAACGGAGCCGGTGGCGGATTATCTGCTGCAAGAAACCGGCATGAAGATCATGACGCCGTTCTCCTTTGAGCTTTCGATCATGAACGGCACCGACCCATCTCCGCAGGATGTGGCGGCGGAAGAGGCGCTGCTGCGCGGGGACAAGGTACGGGTGTTCGCCTATAACGAACAGGTAACGGACCCGCAGACACAAGCCCTGCTGGCGCTAGCAAAACGGCATGATGTGCAGGTTTTGCCAGTGTATGAGCTGATGCCCGCGGGTGCCGCGCATTATCAGGGCTGGATGCTGCAGGCGACTGCCGCTCTCAGCCAGGCTCTGGCGGCCGGCGCGAAATGAGTGATGCGGCCTTGGAGGTTTCGGGGCTGAGCGTTTCGCAAGGCGGGCGGGAGGTGCTGCGGCAGATTGGGTTCAGTCTGCCGCGGGGGGCGTTTTGCGGGCTGATCGGTTCTAATGGCGCGGGAAAAACCACGCTGCTGCGCGCCATTCTGGGGCTGTTGCCATCGCGGGGGCGGATAAGCGCCAGCGGGCGGATTGGCTATGTGCCGCAGAAAATTCTGTTCGAGCCGGATGTGCCGGTGCGGGCACGGGATTTTGTGGCGTTGGGGCTGGATGGGCACCGCTTCGGGCTGCCGTTTCCCTCGCGTGCGCGGGCCGAAAAAGTAACGGCTGCCTTGCGGGCAGTGGAGGCGGAGGGGTTTGCCGGACAGCGCATCGGCCGGCTTTCGGGCGGGCAGCAGCAGCGGGTGCTGATTGCCCATGCGCTGGTGCGGTCTCCGGATTTGCTGCTGCTGGACGAGCCTTTGGCGAATCTGGATATCAGGGCGGCGGCGGAGATCGTCGCGCTGCTGAAGCGACTGAGCCAGGAGCGGCAGGTGACGGTGCTGCTCTCGGCGCACGACATGAACCCGCTGCTGCCGGTGATGGACCGGATTCTCTACGTCGCGGACGGCAAGGCGATTTGCGGGCCGGTGGCGGATGTGGTGCGAACCGAGGTGCTCTCGGATTTGTATGGCCATCATATCGACGTGATCCGCGTGCATGGGCGGGTGCTGGTGGTGGCCGGAGACGGCGACAGCCATGACCACCGCCACGACCATGTGCATGTGACGGCGATTCCCTGATGCTGGGCTTTCTGCAAAACGACCCGGTGCAGGGGGCGCTGCTGATAAGTTGCGCCGCGGCTTTGCTGTGTGGCGCGCTGGGGCTGTTTACCGTGTTGCGTGGCCAGGCTTTTGCGGGCCATGCGCTGGCGGACGTCAGCAGTGCCGGCGGTGCGGGGAGCTTGCTGCTGGGCGTTTCGCCGCTGCTGGGGTTTTTGTTGTTTGGCGTGGCGGGGGTGGCGGGGTTGAAGATTTTGCAGCCGCACCGGGAAGCCGCATGGGATGAGGCCGCGGGAATATTGCTGGGAGCCGGGTTGGGAGGTACGGCGCTGCTGCTGCATTTCTGCCTCACCGCCCGGGGCGCTGCCGGCGCGGCGCAGGCGGTCATGTTCGGGGCGATGTTTTCAACGCCGCCGGGCGCTGCGGTTTGGGCGTGCCTGCTGGCGGTGGGGTGCCTGCTGGTGCTGGGCTGCATTGCCCGCCCCTTGTTGCTGGCGTCGCTGGACCAGGAACTGGCGCAGGTTTCCGGCATAAGGGCGGACGCGCTGGGGCTGGTGTTTTTGTTGTTGCTGGCGTTGGGCGTAACGCTGGCGGCAATGACGGTTGGCGCCATTCTGGC
>JAKBCD010000273.1 GCA_021808205.1 Pseudomonadota bacterium
CTGGCGATGACGATGAAAACGCCGCCTACCGCCATCAGCAGTCCAAGGGCCAGCATGGCGGCGGCGAAGCCGGTACGGTATTTGAGCGTAAAGCCTGTTTGCGGAACAAGGCGATCCATTAAGCCTCCTGTTTGATTCGGTTATAAAAGGAGGTGTTTTGGCAGGGAAGATGGCGGAAATTTTGATCCAAAATTGCGTCATCATGCGGTTTTTTGGTAATAAGATTGCGCGTGGTGGGAGGCTGGCATGACCAGAATCCAGCTTTTGGGCGGGTGACAGCGGCTGCAAAACGCAGTAGGGGAGCCGCCAGTATTTTATCCGAGACCAATCAGGGACCATAGAACATGCGCGTTTATTATGACCGGGATGCCGACGTTAACCTCATCAAGAGCAAGAAGGTCGCCATTATCGGTTATGGCAGCCAGGGCCATGCGCACGCGCTGAACCTGAAGGATTCCGGCGTGAAGGAGCTGGCGATTGGCCTGCGCCCCGGTTCCGCCGCCGCCGCCAAGGCCGAAGGCGCCGGGCTGAAGGTGATGACCCCCGCCGAGGCCGCGAAATGGGCCGATGTGGTGATGGTGCTGACCCCGGATGAGGGCCAGGCCGATTTGTATTACAAGGATCTGGCCGAGAACCTGCGCGAGGGTGCGGCTTTGGCGTTTGCCCATGGCTTGAATGTGCATTTCAACCTGATCGAGCCGCGCAAAGATATCGACGTATTCATGGTGGCGCCGAAAGGCCCTGGCCACACGGTGCGTGGTGAATATCTGAAGGGTGGCGGCGTGCCGACCCTGGTGGCGGTGGCGCAGAACGCCACCGGCAATGCCTTCGAGATCGCGCTCTCCTATGCCTCGGCCAATGGCGGCGGCAAGGCTGGCATCATCGAGACCACCTTCAAGGAAGAATGCGAGACCGATCTGTTCGGCGAGCAGGCGGTGCTGTGCGGCGGCCTGGTGGAGCTGATCAAGGCCGGGTTCGAGACGCTGGTGGAGGGCGGTTATGCGCCGGAGATGGCGTATTTTGAGTGCCTGCACGAGGTGAAGCTGATCGTGGACCTGATTTATGAAGGCGGCATCGCCAACATGAACTACTCCATCTCCAACACCGCCGAATATGGTGAGTATGTAACCGGCCCGCGCATCATCACGCCCGAGACCAAGGCCGAGATGAAGAAAGTGCTGACGGATATTCAGACCGGCCGCTTCACCCGCGACTGGATGCTGGAAAACCGCGTGCACCAGGCCAGCTTCAAGGCTGTGCGCGCGCGTAATGCCGCCCACCCGATTGAGGAAGTGGGCGCCAAGCTGCGCGCCATGATGCCCTGGATCTCGAAAGGCGCTCTGGTCGACAAGGCCAAGAACTAATGGGAGCGAAGAACCAATTACGGTTCATCTGATCAAACTGGCCGTGGGCGCGAAAAACGTTTCGAATCTCGCGGCCTGGCAGCAACAAAGGGCGGCAGAGATGCCGCCCTTGCGTCATTTTACCCGCAATTTTCCCAAGCGCGCGGCGGAGCTGACTGATGGCGGCTCGCTCTATTGGGTGGTTGGCGGGGTGATTTTGGTGCGCCAGCGCATCCTGGATGTGCGGCAAGACCAAGAACATGACGGCACGCCCTGCACGGCCCTGTTGCTGGACCCCGCCCTGGTGCGGGTTGAGGGAAGGGCCATGCGCGCCTTCCAAGGTTGGCGCTATCTGGACCCAAAGGATGCGCCGCGGGACCTTGGCGAAAGGGGCAGTGCCGTTGAAATGCCCGAATCCATGCGACGGGAACTGGCAGCACTGGCGCTGTTGTAGCGGGGGAATTTTGCGTCCCGCCCCGCTCATGCTAGGTGCGCCGGTAACATAGGAGATATGATACATGGCGGTGAACGCCTTCATCTTCCCCGGCCAGGGCAGCCAGGCTGTCGGTATGGGCCGGGATCTGGCTGCTTCCTTCGCGCCGGCCCGGCGGGTATTCGAGGAAGTGGACGAGGTTCTGAAGCAGAAGCTCTCGAAACTGATGTTCGAGGGCCCCGCGGACGAGCTGACCCTGACCGAGAACGCCCAACCTGCGTTGATGGCGGTTTCTCTGGCGGTGTTGCGCGAGCTGCAGGTGGAGGGCGGGTTGAACCTCAAGGAAATGATCGCGCTGGTGGCCGGACATAGCCTGGGCGAATACAGCGCGCTGGCGGCGGTGGATGCATTTTCCATCGCTGATACGGCCCGGCTTTTGAAGCTGCGCGGCCAGGCCATGCAGAAGGCTGTTGCCCCTGGCATGGGCGCCATGGCCGCCTTGCTGGGCGCAGAGCTGGATCTGGCGCGAGAGATTTGCGCTGAGGCCGCGATGGCCTCGAACGACCGCGAAACCGTTTCCGCCGCAAATGACAATGGCGGCGGGCAGATCGTGATCTCCGGCCATAAGGCGGCGGTGGAACGCGCCATTGAAATCGCCAAAAGCAAGGGTGTGAAGCGCGCCATGCTGCTGCCGGTTTCCGCCCCCTTCCACTGCGGGTTGATGGCCCCGGCCGCGGATGCGATGGCCGAAGCGTTCGCCAACATCCCGCCGCATGCGCCCATTCTGCCCGTTATCGCCAACGTAACCGCCGCAAAGGTGACCGACCCGTCGGAAATCCGAGATCTGCTCGTGCAACAGGTCACCGCCACCGTGCGCTGGCGAGAGAGCGTGGAGGAGATGACGCGGCTGGGGGTTACGAATTTCTACGAGCTTGGCTCCGGCAAGGTGCTCTCGGGCCTTGTGAAGCGCATTGCACCGGATGCCTTGGCGACGCCGGTTGGCAGCCCCGCCGAAATCGAAGCCGTTCTGAAAGTTCTCTGAATGTTTGATCTGACAGGAAAAACCGCACTGATTACCGGCGCGTCGGGTGGCATTGGCGCCGAGATCGCCCGCGCTTTGCATGGGCAGGGTGCTGTTGTGGCGCTCTCCGGAACACGGCGCGAGGCGCTGGATGGCCTGGCCATTGAGCTGGGTGAGCGGGCGCACGTGCTGCCCGCCGACCTTTCTCAGGCGGATGAAGCGGCGAGGCTGATCGCCGATGCGGAAGCTGCCATGGGCAAGGTCGATATCCTGGTCAACAATGCGGGGCTGACCAAGGATGGACTGGTGCTGCGCATGTCCGACGCGGATTGGGAGCGTGTGATCAATGTCGATCTCGCCGCCCCGTTCCGCCTCTCCCGTGCGGCACTGAAATTCATGCTCCGCCGCCGGGCCGGGCGCATCATCAATATCGGCTCCATCGTTGGCACCACGGGCAATCCGGGCCAGGCGAATTACTGTTCGGCCAAGGCGGGGCTTATTGGCCTCACCAAATCCCTGGCGCAGGAAGTCGCCTCGCGCGGGATCACCGTAAATCTGGTGGCGCCGGGCTTTATCGAGACGCCGATGACCGATGCGCTTTCCGAGGCGCAGCGGGCTGATCTCTCGGGCAAAATCCCGCTGGGGCGCCTCGGCGCGCCCAAGGATATCGCAGCGGCGGTGGCTTATTTGGCTTCGGAAGAGGCTGGCTGGGTAACCGGCGTCACCTTGCATGTGAACGGCGGCATGGCAATGTCGTGACCTCCCGGCTTGGCGGCGCGGGAAAAACCATGCTAAGCGCCGCGATGTATGACGTATTAACAATTCTGACCCGGTTCTGACGTTTAATTTGGTGCCGGGCCACAGCCAAACCAGCAGGAAAGTGACATTCGATGAGCGAAATCGCCGACAAGGTTAAGAAGATTGTTGTCGAGCATCTTGGTGTGGACGAAGCCAAGGTGACCCCCGAGGCATCTTTTATTGACGATCTGGGCGCGGACTCGCTGGACACCGTGGAGCTGGTGATGGCTTTCGAGGAAGCCTTCGGCGTGGAAATTCCCGAGGATGCCGCTGAAAAGATCACCACCGTGAAGGACGCGATCGACTATATCGA
>JAKBCD010000274.1 GCA_021808205.1 Pseudomonadota bacterium
TTACCCCGGCTACATTATACTCCTTGCGCCCAACGGGCACAGGGTCCTGCCAGAGCAAATCTTCCGCCGGCACATCGGGGCCGAAATAACGAGCCTTGGGTCCCATGTCGCGATGGGTGAGCTTGAACCAGGCGCGGGCGAACGTATCCTGGAAATACGCAGGGTCTTTCATGAAGCGTTCGCAGATGGCGCGATAAGCCGGGTCGATTTTCATCGCCATGTCGGCGTCGGTCATGACCGGGTTATGGCGGATCGAGGGATTGGTCGCGTCAACCGGCTTGTCTTTTTCCTTAATGCTGACAGGTTCCCATTGCTGTGCCCCGGCTGGGCTCCGGCGCAATTCCCATTCATGCCCGAACAGCATCTCGAAATAGCCCATGTCGAACTTGGTCGGGTTTGTAGTCCAAGCGCCCTCGATGCCGCTGGTCACCGCCTGGTTCGCCTTGCCATGCTGGTTGGGGTTGGCCCAGCCCATGCCCTGGTCTGTGACATCGGCGCCTTCAGGGGCCTGGCCCAGGGCTTTGGCGTCGCCATTGCCATGGCATTTGCCCACGGTGTGCCCGCCGGCGGTCAGCGCCGCGGTCTCTTCGTCATTCATCGCCATGCGGGCGAAGGTTTCGCGCACCTGCTGGGCCGTGCGCGCCGGGTCCGGCTTGCCGTTCACGCCCTCAGGGTTCACATAGATCAAACCCATCTGCACGGCGGCGAGCGGGTTTTCCATAGTCGAGGGCTTGTTCACATCCCCATAGCGTCCGTCGCTCGGCGCCAGCCACTCGGATTCCGGGCCCCAATATACATCTTTCTGCGGATGCCAGATGTCTTCCCGGCCGAAGGAAAAACCAAACGTCTTCAGCCCCATCGACTCATAGGCGATGTTGCCAGCCAGAATAATCAGATCGGCCCAGCTCACCTTGTTGCCGTATTTCCTCTTAACCGGCCAAAGCAGGCGCCGGGCTTTGTCGAGGCTTACATTGTCAGGCCAGGAATTCAGCGGCGCGAAACGCTGGTTGCCGTGACCGCCGCCGCCCCGCCCGTCGGCGATGCGATAAGTGCCGGCGGCGTGCCATGCCATGCGGATCATCAGCCCGCCATAATGGCCCCAGTCGGCAGGCCACCATTCCTGGCTGTCGGTCATCAGCGCGTGCAGGTCACGCTTCAGCGCCGCAACATCGAGCGACTTCAGTGCTTCGCGGTAATTGAAGTCCTTGCTGAGCGGATTGGTCTTGGTGTCGTGCTGGCTCAAAATGTCCAGGTTCAGGCTGCCCGGCCACCAGCCGGTTACGGAATCTGCTTTCGTATTCGTATTGCCACCATGCATCACGGGGCATTTACCGGTTGGTTGAGTGCCGTCCAAAGTAACCTCCTGAATTTAATTCCAAGCCGAATATTGGCCGTTGGGCCGGCCGATGAATTCTCGGTTTCTCTCGCGTCTTACTCGCGCAGTCTGGGCCAGGAGGCGAAACAGGTATAGTTGATTTTAATTTTAGTTTTGAACGATAAAATCGATGATGCGCCTACGGCAGCGCAATACCTCTGGCCAGAACCCCGCCACACGCCCCCTGAATACGTTGAGGCGGTGGCTGAATTCAAGCCTTTTAGCAAGAAGGCTCGCGTCCGGGCTAAGCGAAATCCACCGCCAGGGCCGGGTGTTCAGAACCCTTCCAGCACGATTTTACCTCTGGCGTCGCCTGCCTCCAATGCCGCGTGGGCACGGATGAGATTGGCCGCGTTAATGGGGCCGAGATTCTCCGTCATCGTGGTTTTCAGCGTGCCGTTATCAACCAAATGGGCAATCGCCTCCAGCGTGCGGTGCTGCACGCCCATGGTCTGCGTGTGCAGAACCCCGCGGGTGAACACATATTCGGTATATAATGTCGCGCTTTTATGAATCAGCGGTGAAACATTCAGCTCCCCGGTATTCGACTCGATAATGCCGATCGCCCCTTCCGGCGCCAGCAATTCCACCAGCTTGTGGAAATGCTGCTTCACGTGCGTCACGCAGAAAATATGGTCAGGCGGGGTCAGACCTGCCTGCAAAATTTGTGCGCCGAGATCGTGCTGATGATTGACCACATGATGCGCCCCGAGTGCGCGGCACCACTCAGCCGTCTCCGGGCGGGATGCTGTGGCGATCACGGTCATGTCGGTTAATTGCGCCGCGAGCTGGATGGCCATGGAGCCTACCCCCCCGGCTCCGCCGACAATCAGAAGTGTGCCGCCATGGGGCTGGTCGCGTGGAATGCGGAACCGCTCGAACAGCATCTCCCAGGCGGTAAGCGCCGTTAGGGGCAGCGCTGCGGCTTCCGCGAAGCTCAATGATTTCGGCTTATGGCCGGCGATCCGGTCGTCCACCAGATGGAACTCGGCATTGCTGCCCGGCCGGTCTGGCACGCCGGCATAAAACACCTCGTCGCCCACCGAAAAATTCTGCACCTCGGGGCCGATCGCCCGCACAATGCCGGCGGCATCGAAGCCCAGCACGCGTGGCTCGCCCAGCGGCTCGGATGCCCGGCGGATTTTCGTATCCACCGGATTAACCGAAACCGCTTTGACCTCGACCAGCAGGTCGTGATGCCGCGGCACAGGCATTGGCAGCTCAAGATCCTCAAGCGCATCCATTGCGGTAACAGGGCGGGAATGAGTAAAGGCAACAGCTTTCATGGTGCGACTCTCAACTTATGTTGGCCTACTATCTCGATGATATTCTTGGCATGATTCAGCCAATACGCAACAGGCCCGCGCCATGGCTGGCCAGCCATGCGGTTGCTGCGGCGCTGTGCGGAGTCAGCTCATCGGTAAGCTGCCAAAAAAGTTTGCCGTGGTTCATATGCTTCAAATGCGCCACTTCATGCGCCACCACATAATCCTGCACGAACTCAGGCGCGCAGATCAGCCGCCAGCAGAAAGCCAGCGTCCCATCCGGTGCGCAGCTGCCCCAGCGAGACCGCGTATCTTTTATGCGCACTGCCTTGGGCCGCAACGCCGCACGCTGGGCGGTTGCGGCGGCCATGGCGGTCAGGCGCTGGCGGGCCAGGCGCTTCAGGCAGTCCGCCACGCGGCGGGATAGAAATTCCGCTTCGCCGGTTACAAAAATTTTTTCTGCTTCCACCCATGCGCCGCCACGCCCGGTTGGCAGATGCACAATCTCGTGTGGCAGCCCATGCACCGGCACAATCGCACCAGGTTTCAGCGCCAGGGCCTGGGGCAGGGCTTCTAGCCGCTCGTTCACCCAGTCCTCATGCGCGTGCAGCAACGCCAGCCCTGCTCGGCGGGAGGCCCGCGCAGGCAGCGTGATAACCACGCCTTGTGCAGGGTCCACCCGTAATGAAACACGCCGCGCCCGCGCTGAACGTTTAAAAGCCACGGCAACCAATGCGCCTCGCACGGGCACCATTTCGGTCGTCAGCGGCTCCGTTTTCATGTCCTCCGCCCAGGCATCTTGCCTGGCCAGTCCGTCACATGGTGTTCCAGCGGGCCTGCATGGCGCTCGTCTATGCAGCGCCCCGCCACCGAGGCACCGGAATCCACCACGCTCTGCGGCGTGCCACTGCGCAAGGGGTGCCAGGCAGGCAGCTCCTTGCCTTCATGCACCAGCCTGTAGGCACAGCTCGGCGGCAGCCAGTCCAGCTTTTCCAGACGCTTGGGTGTCAGCTTCACGCAATCCGGGACCAGGTTCTTGCGATTGGCATAATCCCGGCAGCGGGCGGTCGCAGTATCGAGCAGCCGGCAGGCAACATTGGTGAATTCGATTTCGTCTGTGTCCTCATCGCGCAGCTTGTGCAGGCAGCAGCGCCCGCACCCGTCGCAGAGCGATTCCCACTCCGCGCGGCTCATCTGCGCCAATGTTTTCGTACGCCAGAATCCCATGCTCGCAGCATAACCGAGCTTTATTCACCACGCCATGGCG
>JAKBCD010000275.1 GCA_021808205.1 Pseudomonadota bacterium
GCTGAAGCTGCTGGAGGAGCCGCCGCCGCGCGCCATCCTGCTGCTGGTCAGCGCCGCCCCCGGCCGGCTGCTGCCCACCATCCGCAGCCGTTGCCGCGTGCTGCCTATGACTGCCCTGCCGGATACCACCATGCGCGCCTTGCTGCATGATTACGCGCCGGAGGCCGATGCGGCACGGCTGATTGAACTCGCCGAGGGCAGCATCGGCAACGCCCTCAACCTCGCGGAAGGCGACGGCGTAGCCGTGGCGGCGCTGGTGGACGAGGCCTTGAACGCCCCGGTGAAACCCGCCCGCGCCCAGGCCATAGCGGACAGCGTTGCCCGCGCGGTAGAGGGAGCGGACAAATTCGAGCTGTTCTTTTCCCTGCTACGCACCCGCCTTGCCGCCCGCACCCGTGCCGCCGCCCGCCTCGGCGCCATGCATCTCAGCCATAACGTCACGCTCTGGCAGGAATTTGGGAAACTGGAGCGCGAGGTGTTAGGACTGAACCTGGATAAGCGCGCCGCCATCATCCTGGCGCTGGAACAGTTACACAGGTCATGAAGAAGACGAAATTTTATATCACCACGCCGATCTATTACGTGAACGGCTCGCCGCATCTCGGCCATGCCTACACCTCCACCGCGGCGGACGTTCTCGCCCGCTGGCACCGGCTGGAAGGCGATGACGTGTTCTTCCTCACCGGCACGGACGAACATGGCCAGAAGGTGGAAGCCGCCGCCCGCGCCGCCGGGATCGAGCCGCAAGTCTTCGTCGACCGCGTTTCAGCGGATTTCGAGGATATGGCGAAGGCGATGAACATCTCCAACGATGATTTCATCCGCACCACCATGCCCCGCCACAAGCAGGCCTGCCAGGCTATTTGGCGCAAATTGCAGGAAAACGGTTTTATCTATCTCGGCGCCTATGAGGGCTGGTACGCGGTGCGCGACGAAGCCTTTTACGACGAGGCAGAGACCGCGTTGAAACCCGATGGCAGCCGTTATGCCCTGGCCTCGGGTGCTGCCGTTGAATGGGTGGTGGAGCCTAGCTATTTCTTCAAGCTCAGCGCCTTTCAAGACAAGCTTCTGGAATTCTATGAGGCCAATCCCGGCTTCATCGCCCCCCAGGCCAAGCGCAATGAAATTCTCTCCTTTGTGCGCGGTGGGCTGAACGACCTCTCCGTCTCCCGCACCAGCTTCTCCTGGGGCATCCCTGTGCCGGGCGATGAGACACATGTGATGTATGTCTGGCTGGACGCGCTGGTGAATTACCTCACCGCCGCTGGCTATCCGGATGAAACCGCGCCGCGCTGGGGCTACTGGCCGGCCAGCCTGCATCTGGTAGGCAAGGAGATCATCCGCTTCCACGCCGTCTATTGGCCCGCTTTCCTGATGGGTGCGGGGCTGGAACTGCCGAAGAAGGTGTTCTCCCATGGCTGGTGGACGGTCGAGGGTGAAAAAATGTCCAAATCCCTCGGCAATTTCATTGATGTCCGGCCGCTGGTGCAGGAATACGGGCTGGATCAGATCCGCTATTTTCTGCTCCGCGAAGTGCCCTTCGGCAATGATGGCGATTTCTCGCGCGATGCTTTGAAGCGCCGCATTAATTCCGATCTCGCCAATGGCATCGGCAATCTTTCCCAGCGCACGCTCTCCTTCATCGGCAAGAATGCCGGTGCCGCCGTGCCGCCCAAAGGCGCATTGCAGGAGGCCGACGATGCGCTACTCGCCCAGGCTGCTGCCCTGCTGGAAAAGATGCGTGCCGCGATGGACAAGCTCGCCTTTCACGAAGCGCTGGACGAAGCCTGGCGCGTCATCCGCGCCGCCGATGGCTATATCGACAGCCAAGCCCCGTGGAGGCTTCGCAAAACCGACACGGACCGCATGAACAGCGTGCTCTATACGCTGTGTCAGGTGTTGCGCGTGCTGGGGGTGGTGTTGCAGCCTTTTATGCCGGAGACGATGGGCAAGCTGCTGGATTATCTCGGCCTGGGCGAGGAGCGTTCGCTCGCGGTGCTGAACGCGCCGCTGGCCGAGGGCACGGCGCTGCCCACGCCATCCGGTCTGTTCCCCCGTGTGGTCGAAGCCGCCTGATGCTCGTCGATTCTCACTGCCATCTCGATTATTTCAACAAACCTGGCGAGCAGGCGGAGATCATTGCCCGCGCCGTCGAGGCCGGGGTTGGCGAGATTGTGACCATCGGCGTCACGCTGAAGCAGAGCCAGGAAATCCTGGCGATCGCCGAGCAGTTTGAAAATGTTTGGGCCTGTATTGGCGTTCACCCCAACCATGCCGCGGAAGTTCTGCCTGTTGTGGAGCCAGAGGTGCTGGTGAAGCTGGCCGCGCACCCCAAGGTGATTGGCATCGGCGAATCGGGCCTGGATTATTTCTACGACAACGCACCCAAGGATGTGCAGGAGCAGAATTTCCGCAGCCATATCCGCGCCGCAAGGCTGGCGGGCCTGCCCATCTGCATTCATGCCCGGGACGCTGACGCGGATATTGCCCGAATCCTGCGTGAGGAGCGGGTCGGGGGGCATTTCGACTTCCTGCTGCACTGCTTCTCCTCCACCCGCCAGTTGGCGGAAGAGGCTATGGAGATGGGCGGCTATTTCTCCTTTTCCGGCATCCTTACTTTCCCGAAGGGCGAGAACGTCCGTGAGGTGGCCGCCATCGTGCCGGATGACAGGATTCTGGTGGAGACGGATAGCCCCTATCTCGCCCCAGCACCTTATCGCGGCAAGCGCAACGAGCCTGCGTACACCGCCTATACCGCCGCCAAGCTGGCGCAGGTGAGGGGGCTTTCCGAAGCGGCCCTGGCAGAGCTCACCACCCGCAATTTCCGTACCTTGTTCAAGAAAGCAGCGCGATGAAGATCACCCTGCTGGGCGTCGGCGGCTCAGCCGGGCTGCCGCAGATCGGCGGGGCTGACGGGCGAGGCGATTGGGGGCAGGCCGATCCCAATGAGCCGCGTAACCGCCGCTCGCGCCCCAGCATCGTCGTCCAGGGCGATGACGGCAAGACCATTCTTGTCGATACCTCGCCGGACATGCGCTACCAGCTTACCGGCTGCGGTATCGGCAAAGTCGACGCGCTGATTTTCACCCATGCCCATGCCGACCATGTGGCCGGGTTGGACGATGTGCGAATCCTCAACCGCATCCTAGGCGCGCCTTTGCCTGCCTATGCGGTCCCAGATGTCTGGGAGGAATTGCAGCTGCGCTTTGCTTACGCCATGCAGCCCTGGAAAGGCAGCTTCTTCGGCCGCCCGGCGCTGGAGCTGAATGAGATCACGCCAGGCCAGGGCTTCGATGTTTTCGGCACCCATATTCTGCCCATCGACCAGGATCACGGCTATTCCCGCTCTCTTGGCCTGCGGATCGGTGATTTCGCCTATTGCACGGATGTGGTGCGGCTGGACGAAACCGCCCTGGCCGCGTTGCACGGCATAAAAACCTTTGTCGTGGATTGCTTCACCCCCGCCAGCGACCACCCGACCCATGCGGGGCTCGCCACGGTTATGAACTGGGTGGAAATATTGCAGCCTGCCCGCACCATCCTCACCCATATGGGGCCGGCCATGGATTATGGCCGCCTCACGCGCTCTTTGCCCCCCGGCATAGAGCCTGGCTACGATGGAATGACGATCAGCGCATAAAAATGGCCCGGAAATATCCGGGCCATGAAATGTTTGCCTGTAAAACTCTACGCCGCGGCCGGGCTTGCAGGCACGAGTGCCCCCAGCTTCTCGCGTATCGCCCGCGGCAACTGCCTGGCGGATTTCGCACGCGGGTAGGGCATTTCCTGCTTCTCCGGCATTTCCGTAAAAATCGCCGCATGTTCGGTCCAGTTGTCGAAAGACATCCGGTCCACATGGTCTATGAAGGTTTCCGCTGAAAC
>JAKBCD010000276.1 GCA_021808205.1 Pseudomonadota bacterium
GCCGACCTCTCAATTTCCCGCCTCGCCAATTATTATGAGCATGGCATCCGGCTTGGTTTGGCTCTGCATGTGGCCGCCAGCTATGGCGAGCACGGCGCCCCGCCCATTATTGGCTTTTCCTCCGCCGTGCGCTGCCATGAGGGGCGGTTGGGCGAAGGCGAAGTGGAAACACTCTATGTACTGGACGATTACCGGGACCGGGGGCTGGGCGGCCAGTTGCTGCGCGCCTCGGCTAAGCATCTCACCCAGCTCGGCTGCCGCTCTGCCTTTGCCTGGGTGCTCAGCGAGAATCCCTCGCGTTACTTTTATCAGCATCTGGGCGGTAAACAGATCGCCAGCGGCAGCACCCGGGTCGGCGGTGAGGATATTCCGCAGATCGCCTTCGCCTGGGACCCGATTGAGACCCTGCTCGACGTAAATGCCTGAACTGCCTCCCGCCTATGTTGCCAAAACGGCCCCTCCGCTCTAGTTGGGCGCATGAACCAGCAAAAAATTCTGATCCTGGATTTCGGCAGCCAGGTGACCCAGCTGATCGCCCGCCGCGTGCGCGAAAGCGGGGTTTATTGCGAAATTCTTCCCTTTAACGCGGATGTGCAGCGGATGCGCGACTTTGGCGCTGCTGGCATCATCCTCTCCGGCGGCCCAGCCAGTGTTGCCGATGAAGGCAGCCCGCGCGCGCCGGACTGGGTGTTCGAATCAGGTCTGCCGGTGCTGGGCATCTGCTACGGCCAGATGTGCATGTGCGTGCAATTGGGCGGTGAGGCCAAGGGCGCTGAGATCCGCGAATTCGGCCGCGCCCATGTGGATGTGGTGGCCGATTGCGATCTGTTCGAGGGCACATGGAGTGTCGGCGCGCGTGAGCAGGTGTGGATGTCTCATGGTGACCACATCTCCGCCCCGCCGCCGGGCTTCAAAACCGTCGCGGTGTCTGAGGGCGCGCCCTATGCTCTTATCGCCAATGACGAGCGCAAATATTACGGCATGATGTTCCACCCGGAGGTGGTGCACACCCCGCATGGCGCGCAGCTGCTCAAAAACTTCACCCACAAAGTCTGCGGCCTTTCCGGTGACTGGACGATGGCCAGTTTCCGCCACGCCGAGATCGAAAAGATCCGCGCGCAGGTGGGTTCGGGCCGCGTCATCTGCGGGCTCTCCGGCGGTGTGGATTCCTCCGTGGCCGCAGCCCTCATCCACGAGGCGATCGGCGACCAGCTTACCTGCATCTTCGTGGATCACGGCCTGCTGCGCGCCGGTGAGGCGGACGAGGTGGTGAAGGTTTTCCGCGACCGTTTTAACATTAAGCTGGTCCACCGCGACGCCTCGGACCTCTTTCTTGGCGAGCTGAAGGGCGTCACCGACCCAGAGCGCAAGCGCAAGATTATCGGTAAGCTGTTCATTGATGTGTTCGATGAAGAAGCCACCAGGCTCGGCGGGGCCGAGTTCCTGGCCCAGGGTACGCTGTACCCCGACGTGATCGAATCAGTCTCCGCGCTTGGCGGGCCGTCCGTCACCATCAAATCCCATCACAATGTCGGCGGCCTGCCGGATTACATGAAGCTCAAGCTGGTCGAGCCATTGCGCGAATTGTTCAAGGACGAAGTGCGCGAACTGGGTCGGGAGCTGGGCTTGCCTGAGACCATCGTCGGCCGCCACCCCTTTCCCGGCCCCGGCCTTGCTATCCGCGTGCTGGGCGAGGTCACGCGCGAAGCCGTGGCGGTGTTACAGAAAGCGGACGCGATTTACCTCGAAGAAATCCGCAATGCCGGGCTTTACGATGCCATCTGGCAGGCTTTCGCCGTGCTGCTGCCGGTGAAATCCGTGGGTGTGATGGGCGATGGCCGCACCTACGACCAGGTGTGCGCCCTGCGCGCCGTGACCAGCACGGACGGCATGACCGCCGATGTCTATCCATACGATATCGCCTTCCTTACCCGCGTTGCCGGCCGAATTGTGAACGAAGTGCGTGGCATCAACCGCGTGACCTACGACATCACGAGCAAACCCCCCGGCACCATCGAGTGGGAGTGAGGGACGATTACAACCATTTGATTTAACTTGAGCTGCGGCTGGTTTGATGGACGCAAGGATAAGATCGTGACCGATGAACTCGAGGGCGACAGTGGCGAGACAAAAATCTGGAGCTGAGTTCAAAACCGAGGCTGTATAGCTGGTTACGGAGCGGGCGCCGTATCGTAGCAGGGGGAAGCGCCGTTGAAAGCCTGTTTCAGGCACAGTGGGGAGGATCCATACTCTCAACTTAAACACCGCCCGCCTCCGCCAGCCTCAACCCACAGTCAGGGGGACGGAGCCCAGCGCGGCAAACCCCATAAGGCAGAGCTCAACTGAAGATTACATAAAAAGACCGGAAAGAAACCCGCCCGGCCCGGTCTATTATTGCCTTCATTTTGGAGTATGGCCGATAAGACTGGGTAATTTAGACCACCGATAGCCAGCACATATTTCATTATCGTAAATTTTATTTAAGCTTTTAATGCTTGTCATTTATAACGAAACGGAACGATTATCCCCTGGAAATTTCAAGCAAACTTAAAAAAATTAACGCTAATTTATTACACGGGCAGTAGCCCCTGTGCCGAAATGTTGCGAAGCAGCATTGCTTTGTCCTGAACCCGCAAAAGCAAGAGGGAAACTCATGGCAACCTATGGACCGAACGCGGATGGCATAGAATTTACCACAACCCAGACTGGCACAAATCTTGCCGGACCTGTTTACACAGTTACCATTGTTGACACCACCACGAGCACAACGCTCAACACCTTCACCAATGTCCCAGCAGCGCAGATTATCACCGGAACAGGGTCCTCGCTGACCATTGGCAGCGCGTTGAGCCTGGCCGATTATTTTGTCGTGCCTGGCTCCAGCGCGAATATTACCTTCGGCGTGTCTCTGCTCTCCCTGCCGACCATTTATGTCGGTGGTGCGGCCACCATCAGCTCCGTGGCCAGCCTGCTCAGCGGCGTGATTTTTGATGTGTATGGCGGTACACTCACCGCCTCCAGCGGTTTGGTTGCGGGCGCGTTGTCCGGCTTGACGATCAACTTGGCCTATGGCGGCGAATATTCGAATGGCTCGGGCCTGATTTCGCTGCTGAATGGGGCGACAATTAACTTCGGAACCAATGGAGGCATATTCGTCGCCAATGCCGGAGGAAGTCTGCTCAATCTGTCCGGCGTGACGATCAATGGCTTTACCCAGGGGGTCGATAAGATTGAGTTCACCGGGTTGAGCGCACCGCTGACCTCCTACAGCGTGACGACATCCGGCAGCAATCAGATCATTAATCTTTACGCCTCAACCGGCACAGAGCTGGGAACCGTGACCGTTTCCGGCACAACATTAGCCACAGGCACCTTCACGTCCGGCACGTCTGGCCCGCTGTCGGTGATCGACACGAATATCGGCGGCAGTTCCTACGATGTAACACTTAGTGCCACCTCTGGTATCGTGCCATGCTTCCTCACCGGCACCATGATCGCCACCGCGGCCGGTGAAAAACCGGTTGAACGCCTGCAGGTTGGCGATTTGGTGCTAACCGACAAGGGTGGCGCCATGCCGGTGCGCTGGATCGGTCGGCGCAAGGTATCTCCACGGTTTGCGGATGCGTTACGGGTATTGCCGGTGCGTATCCTTGCCGGCGCGCTTGGCGGCAATCTTCCCGCCAGGGATTTGCTGATTTCGCCAGACCATGCGCTGCTGATCGACAATACCCTGGTAAATGCAGGCGCCTTGGTAAATGGCGTGACCATTCTGCGTGAATCCATGAGTGATAACTTCACTTATTATCATGTTGAGCTGGATACGCATGACCTGATTCTGGCGGAAGGCGTTTCAGCGGA
>JAKBCD010000277.1:0-3554 GCA_021808205.1 Pseudomonadota bacterium
CCAAAATAGGTTCCGCCTCATTTACCACCCCCGAATCGGGGGTAGAGAATCATCCGATCAAGGAAATATCAACAAGTTTATTGGGTTATGGCCCTAATTTCATGTTTGAGCAAGCAATTTCATGCATTATCTTAACGCAGCCGCGTCAATCTAATGCGATCGCACTCTAATGCCCTCGCCAAGCTCAACAATCTGCTAGGTAAAGCCTCAGAAAGAACTGTCGAGCCAACACCGTGAGTTTGATGAAATCTGATTACTAGCCGATGGAATGATCAAACTAGCGCCCCGTGGAGCCGAAGCCGCCGGCGCCGCGCTTGGTTTCGTTGAGATCTGTGACTTCCTCCCACGCCGCGCGCACCACCGGGGCCAGCACGGCCTGGGCGATGCGCATACCGCGCGTGATCTCAAACGCTGTGTCGCCGGTGTTGAGAATAATCACACCCACTTCGCCGCGGTAATCTTCGTCGATGGTGCCGGGGGAGTTGGGCAGAGTGATGCCGTTTTTAAGCGCGAGGCCAGAGCGAGGGCGCACCTGCAATTCATAACCCTCCGGCAGCGCGATGCAGAAGCCGGTGGGGATGAGGGCGCGCTGGCCGGGCGCGATGATCACCGGCGCCTGCACGGCGGCCAGCAGGTCGGCTCCGGCAGCACCCAGTGTGGCGTAGGCGGGCAGGTCCAGCCCCTCGCCATGCGGCAGGCGAAGAATTTTCACGCCAACAGATTTCATGCGAAATGCTCTCCAATCTTCGCGGCAAGGCGTTGCGCCACCGCCAGCTTGTTCATGCGTTCCCAATGCTCGCTGCCAGTTTGGGTGAGCAGCAGCACCTCGTTCTCGGCACCCCCCATAATGCCGGTGCCGCCGACATTATTCGCCACCAGCCAGTCGCACCCCTTGCGCGCTCGCTTGGCGGCGGCGTGTTCCGCGAGCTTTTCTGTCTCCGCCGCGAAGCCGACGACAAGGCGCGGGCGATTGGGGCCGGGGGCGGAAATGCCCGCCAGAATATCCGGGTTTTCAGCGAGGCTAAGGGCAGGCGGTGCGTTGCCATCTTTCTTGAGTTTTTGTCCGGCCTCGGTGGCTATGCGCCAATCCCCCACCGCGGCGGCGCATACGGCGATGTCAGCCGGCAGGGCGGCCTGCACGGCGGCGTGCATCTCGCGGGCGGTTTCCACGTGGATGGTCGTCAGCCCCGGCGGGTTAGGCAGAGCAACAGGGCCGGAGACGAGCGTGACGCGCGCCCCCAACGCCGCCAGAGCCGCGGCGATGGCATGGCCCTGTTTGCCGGAGGAGCGGTTGGCGATGAACCGCACCGGGTCAATCGGCTCATGGGTGGGGCCGGAGGTGACGATGGCGTGCTTGCCCTTCAACGGTCCGCCATTCAGGGCGTCCTGAATGGCGGTGAGGATAACCGGCGGTTCCGCCAGCCGCCCGGGGCCGTATTCGCCGCAAGCCATCGGGCCTTCATCCGGTTCTACTACCAGCACGCCGCGCTGTTTCAGCAATGCCATGTTGGCCTCGGTAGCCGGGTGCTGCCACATGCGCACATTCATGGCCGGGGCCACCAGCACGGGTTTATCGGTGGCCAGCATCAATGTGGTGGCGAGGTCATCCGCCAACCCGGCAGCCATTTTGGCAAGAATATCCGCCGTGGCCGGGGCGACTACTATGAGGTCCGCCGAGCGGGATAGCTCGATATGCCCCATCTCGCTCTCATCGGTGAGGGAAAACAGGACTTGATAGACTTTGGACGTTGTGAGCGCCTGGAGCGAGAGCGGGGTGACGAATTGCGCGCCGGATTTGGTGAGCACGGCGGTGACGCCGATGCCCGATTTGGTGGCAAGGCGCACCAGCTCCAGCGCCTTATAGGCGGCAATACCGCCGGAAACGATGAGCAGGATGCGCTTCATAGCTTCCAGCCCGCATGGATGGCAGCGATGCCGCCGGAGAGATTGCGGAAGCTCACACGCTCGAACCCTGCACCCTCGAACATGCGTTTCAGCTCCTCCTGTGGCGGGAACATGCGAATACTCTCGGCCAGATACTGGTAACTGGCGCTGTCTTTTGCGATAATCCCGCCGATTTTGGGCAAGGCCTGGAAAGACCACGCATCGTAGAGTTTCTCCAACCCGGCGATTTGCAGCTTGGAGAATTCCAGCACCAGAAACCGCCCGCCGGGGCGCAGCAGGCGGAAGGCTTCCTCGATCACCTTTTGCTTGTTGGTGCAGTTGCGCAGGCCAAAGGCCATGGAGACGCGGTCGAATGTGCCATCTGGCAGCGGCAGGTTTTCCGCATCCGCCACCAGGAACTCGATATCGCCCAGATAGCCGTTGGATGTGGCGCGGTCCCGCCCCACGCTCAGCATGGCTTCGTTGATATCCGACATCACCACCGGCCCGCCGCCGCGCTTCAGCCAGCCGAAGGTGATGTCCCCCGTGCCCGCCGCCAAATCCAGCAGCTTGTAAGCGGGGCGGGGGTCGAGGGCATTGAGGAACTCGCGCTTCCAGAGCCGGTGGATGCCAAGCGACATCAGATCGTTCATGACGTCGTATTTTCCGGCCACGGAATCGAACACCTCCCGCACCAGCGTGCTCTTCTCGCTTTTTGGGACGGAACGGAAACCGAAATCGGCGGTTTCGCCTTCATTGCTCTGGTTCATGGGGGCCTTTATAGCCTTGTTTTGCCATGCCGGAACTCCCTGAAGTTGAAACAGTGATGCGCGGGCTGGACGGTCATCTGACCAACCGGCGCATTTCCCATGTTACGCTGCGCCGCGCCGATATCCGCTGGCCGGTGCCGCTAGAACTGCCGCGCGTGCTGACGGGTGCTGTGGTGCTGGGCTTTCGCCGGCGTGGCAAATTCATGCTGATGCGGCTGGATAATGGCTGGTCGCTGCTCATCCATCTCGGCATGTCCGGCCGGATGCTGCTGGATAAGCCCGAGGCCCTGCATGAACATCTGACCATCGAGACCGAGGATGGCAGGCGTGTGGGCTTTGTGGACCCGCGCCGGTTTGGCGCGCTGGACCTGGTGCGCAGCGTTGATGAGGATTCCCACAAGCTGCTGGCGGGCATGGGGCCGGAACCGTTGGGCAACGCGTTTTCCGGGGCTTATCTGGCCGAGGTGGTGAAGGGGCGTTCCGCGCCGATAAAAGCCGTACTGCTGGACCAGAAAGTGGTCGCGGGGATCGGCAATATTTACGCCAGCGAGGCTTTGTTCCGCGCTGGCATTTCCCCCACTCGTGCGGCGGGCAAAATTTCGCGGACTCGGCTGGAGGCGTTGGCCGAGGCCGTGCGCGCCACGTTGATAGAGGCGATTGCGGCGGGCGGGTCATCCTTGCGCGACTATGTGCAGCCGAGCGGGGAGCTAGGATATTTCCAGCACGCCTGGAAGGTTTATGGCCGGGCGGGGCAGGCTTGCGAGCGTTGCCCGGGTCGGCCCGCGTGCGATGGTATAAAACAGATCACGCAATCTGGCCGTAGCACGTTTTATTGTGCCAAGACGCAGCGTTAGAGTGCGTTCAAGCTCGTGCCGAACCGGCCACTTCATCCTCCCGCAG
>JAKBCD010000277.1:3564-3855 GCA_021808205.1 Pseudomonadota bacterium
TGACTACCTTGTTGCGCCCCGCTGCTTTGGCCCGGTAGAGGCCGTTATCGGCCGCCAACACCAGTGCGCGAGTTCCGGATTCCGCGTCCAACCTTGATATGCCCATAGACACGCTGAGCCTGCGGCAGGGAAAATCTGACATGGCGACCAGATTGCGAATACGCTCCGCGACCATCAGCGCATCGGTGAGGTCGGTTGAGGGCAGAATAATAGCGAATTCCTCGCCGCCATAGCGGGCCAGGAAGTCGTAAGGGCGCAACGCGCCCCGCAGCAATCTTGCCATGCATTGCA
>JAKBCD010000278.1 GCA_021808205.1 Pseudomonadota bacterium
TGCTGGCTGGAATCGATTTTACTTCCCTCGCCGAGATAAGCCGCCGCACCGGCCTGCCCATTTCAACCGTTCACCGGCAGTTGCAAACCCTGGAGCATCGCGGCCTGGTTGGGCACGATGTGGAAACCGGGCTTTGGTCGGTGGGGGTTGGGCTGTTCCGCATCGGCTCCGCCTATCTGCGGATTCGCAAACTGCCGGAAATCGCGCGCCCGGTGCTGCGCGCCCTGCAGCAGGAAACGGCGGAAACCATCAACCTCTCCAAGTTCGAGGAACCCGTCATCATCTGCGTCGGGCAGGCGGAGAGCCATGCCTCGGTGCGCGCCTTCTTCCGCCCTGGGTCGGAATTGCCGCTGCACGCCTCCGCCGCGGGCAAGGCCGTTCTCGCCGTGCTGGCGCCCGAGCGCCGGAAAAAGCTGCTGGAAAACTATAATTATACCGGCTTCACAGCCTCAACCCACCGCGACGAAGCCTCGCTTCTCGCCGATGTCGAGCAGACGTTGCAGCGGGGCTACGCGCTGGATAACGAGGAACATTCCCTCGGCATGCGCTGCGTCGGTACGGCGATCCTCAATGAATTTGGCGAGCCGGCTGGCACAATTTCGGTGTCAGCCCCCAATTTCCGGATGCCGGAAGAGCGGATCGTCACATTCGGCAAAGCAGTGATGGCCGCAGCACGGCAGCTTACCCTGCGGTACGCGGGGCGCACCGCCTAAGCACGCAGCGAATCTGGGGGGGCGGCTATCTGCCCGCGCGCGAAGCCCCCATTTCGGCTGAAATGGCAACAGACGCATCAACCACCATGCGGCCCAGCTCAACAATCCGGTCCTCGTCAATCCGCGCCATGGGGCCGGAGACCGAAACCGCGCCAACCACATCGCCGGTTTCATCAAAAACCGGCGCTGCGATGCACCGTAAGCCAACGGCGTGCTCTTCATCGTCCACCGCGTAGCCCTGCTCCTTCACCTTAAGCAGCTCGGCGCGCAGCGCCGCCGGGGTCACGATGGTTTTGGCTGTCAATTTGGGCATCCCGTGCTGGCGCAGAATCTGGCTGATGGCCTTCTCGGATGTTGCTGAAAAAATCGCCTTGCCAACCGCCGAGCAATGCATGGGCACGCGCGTGCCGGGGCGGGCCAGCACGCGCATCATCTGCCGGCATTCAACCTGGGCGAGGTAAACCGCCTCACCTTTATCTTCCACCGCGAGGTTAACCGTCTCACCGCTGTTTTCCATAAGCTGGCGCAGATGCGTCCTCGCCAGGGCGGCAAGGTTCCGGGTTTTAATAAAGGCGCATCCGGTTACAAAAGCCTGAACCCCAATGGTCCAAAGCCGCCGACTCGGGCCAAAGCGCACGTAGCGTTCTTGCTCCAACGTCAGCAGCAGCCGGTGCGCGGTTGAGGCCGGCAGGCCAACCTGCTGGGCAAGGTCGGTCAGGCTGACGCCATCATCCGGAGAGTCCGCGATGCGGTTGAGCAGAGACAACGCCCGAACAAGCGACTGAACCTGATCCGAGCCGCCCTTGCCCTGCCCGCCTCGCGGCGCGGAGGTTGTTTTCTTGGCGGTTGGCCGGCGCGGCATTTCGGTCTCCTAACTAACACGTTGTAAAATGCCAACTGCTTGAGATTACAGCCCGCTTCCGCTCGTTTTCCACAATCCGGGAAAACCCCGGCGGCCTTACCAGAATAGCCCCGATTTACACAAGCCAGATTCTAAACTATGGAGCCTCCCAATACGGGTTCTGAAAATTTTCCGTATCATGGAAGCTGTCTCGAATTCTCATATTGATTTGAGATATTCGCTCAGCGATCAATTCACCTGCCGGAGGACGCAATGGCAAAGATGACTGCAGTAGACGCCGCAGTGCTGGTTTTGGAGCGCGAGGGCATCGATATCGCCTTTGGCCTTCCCGGCGCGGCTATCAACCCCCTTTACGCCGCAATGCGCAAGCGCGGCACAATCCGCCATGTTCTGGCCCGCCACGTTGAAGGCGCCTCCCACATGGCCGACGGTTATTCCCGTGCCAAGGCCGGGAATATCGGCGTGTGCATCGGCACCTCCGGCCCGGCCGGCACGGATATGATCACCGGCCTGTATGCCGCCTCGGCAGATTCCATCCCGATGCTCTGCATCACCGGCCAGGCGCCGCGCGCGCGTCTCTATAAAGAAGACTTCCAGGCGGTTGACATCGAATCCATCGCCAAGCCGGTCACCAAATGGGCCTGCACCGTGCGCGAGCCCGCCTTGGTGCCGCGCGCCTTCCAGCAGGCTTTCCATGTGATGAAGTCCGGCCGTCCCGGCCCGGTCCTGCTCGACCTGCCGATCGACGTGCAGATGGCCGAGATCGAATTCGACATCGACACCTACGAGCCGCTGCCCGTTTACAAGCCCGCGGCCACCATGAAACAGGCGCGCAAGGCGCTTGAGATGCTCAACGAGGCCGAGCGTCCGCTGCTCGTGGCCGGCGGCGGCATCATCAACGCCGACGCCAGCGACCTGATGGTCGAGCTGGCCGAACTCACGGGCGTGCCTGTGATCCCGACCCTGATGGGCTGGGGCGTCATCCCTGATGACCACCCGCTGATGGCGGGCATGGTTGGCCTGCAAACCAGCCACCGCTACGGCAACGCCACCCTGCTGAAGTCTGATTTCGTCTTCGGCATCGGCAACCGCTGGGCCAACCGCCACACCGGGTCGGTTGAGGTCTATACCAAGGGCCGCAAATTTGTTCACGTCGACATCGAGCCGACCCAGATCGGCCGCGTATTCGGCCCCGACCTCGGCATCGTCTCCGATGCCAAAATCGCGCTGGAGCTGTTCATCCAGGCGGCCAAGGAGCTGAAGGCCGCAGGCAAGCTGAAAGACCGCTCCGCCTGGGTGGCGGAATGCCAGCACCGCAAGGCCACCATGCTGCGCAAGAGCCATTTCGACGACGTGCCGCTGAAGCCGCAGCGCGTGTACGAGGAAATGAACGAGTGCCTGGACGCCGACACCTGCTACGTCACCACCATCGGCCTGTCGCAGATCGCCGGTGCGCAGTTCCTGAAAGTGCAGAAGCCGCGCAACTGGATCAATTGCGGCCAGGCCGGCCCGCTGGGCTGGACTCTGCCGGCCGCCCTGGGCGTGCGCGCCGCAGACCCCAACCGCAAGATCGTGGCCCTTTCCGGCGACTACGACTTCCAGTTCATGATCGAAGAACTGGCCGTGGGCGCGCAGCACAAGCTGCCCTACCTGCATGTTGTGGTGAACAACTCCTATCTCGGGCTGATCCGCCAGGCGCAGCGCGGCTTCCAGATGGACTACGAGGTGAGCCTCGCCTTTGAAAACATCAACGCCAAGCCGGAAAGCGATTCCGTGCCGGGCTACGGTGTGGACCATGTGGCTGTCGCCGAAGGTCTGGGCTGCAAGGGCGTCCGCGTGAAAACCCCGAACGAGTTCAAGGACGCCTTCGTGCGCGCCCAGAAGCTGATGGAAGAACATCAGGTTCCGGTGGTGCTCGAATTCATCCTGGAGCGTGTGACCAACATCGCGATGGGCACCGAGATCGATGCGATCAACGAGTTCGAGGAAGTTCTCGACCTCTAAGCCCCGCTCGCAACCGCCTGTTCCTCAGGCGCGCGTAAAAACTCGAAAGCGTCGTGCCAGCCCTGGCGCGGCGCTTTTTTATGGTTTGAAATTCTCCTGCTCTGGCAAGCAAACTCTGGTTTCTGTCCACCCGCCTGCCGCCGCCCTGGGCATTGACAAGCATCCCCCGATCGCGTTTTGATGCAGGCACCGAGGGGAGCTCCGGGAAGGAGCTGAGACATCGCTGAGGGGAATTCCCGCCGCGATAAACCCTTTGAACCTGATCCGGTTAACA
>JAKBCD010000279.1 GCA_021808205.1 Pseudomonadota bacterium
AGTCGCGGATGGGGGCAAACAAATCCGTATAAGTCGCGGGGTTGGAGCGCGGGGTGCGGCCGATGGGCGACTGGTCGATATCGATGATCTTGTCGAGTTGCTCTATGCCGTCGAGTTTATCGAAGGCTGCCGGCACCTGGCCTGAGCCCATCAGCCGTCGCGAGAGAGCTTTATAGAGCGTGTCCACCACCAAAGTGGATTTACCGCCGCCGGAAACCCCGGTGACGCAGGTGAACAGCCCCAGCGGAAATTCCGCCGTGACATCTTTTAAATTGTTCCCTCGCGCACCAGTAAGTTTCACGATACGGTTGCGCTGTATCTTGCGCCGCACCGGAATGGGAACGGCGCGGCGGCCGGAGAGATAATCGCCGGTGATGGATTTTGGATTGGCGGCCACTTCTTTCGGCGTGCCTTGCGCCACCACATAGCCGCCGGCAACCCCCGCCCCCGGCCCCATGTCGATGAGATGGTCGGCGGCAAAGATCGCATCCTCGTCATGCTCCACCACCAGCACGGTGTTGCCGAGGTTTTTCAGGCGTTCGAGCGTGCCAAGCAGGCGCTCATTGTCGCGCTGATGCAGGCCGATGGAGGGTTCGTCCAGCACATAAAGTACGCCGGTGAGGCCGGAGCCGATCTGGCTGGCCAAACGTATGCGCTGGCTCTCCCCGCCTGAAAGCGTGGCGGAGCCGCGCGCCAACGTTAGATAGTTCAAACCCACATCCAGCAGGAATTGCAGACGCTCCTCGATTTCCTTTAGGATTCGCCTGGCGATTTCCAGGCGCTGCGGGGTAAGCGTGGCCGCCACCTTGCCAAACCAGACACGTGCATCGTCGATGGAAAGTTCCGCCACCTCAGCGAGGTTGTTGCCTGCCACCTTCACCGCCAGCGCCTCAGGCTTCAGCCGCGCGCCATGACAAATGCCGCAAGGGCGCTCGGCATGGTAGCGGGAAAGTTCCTCGCGCGTCCAGGCGGAATCGGTTTCCTTGTAGCGCCGCTCGAGGTTTTTGATGATGCCTTCGAACGGCTTGGTAACGTTGTAGGCCCGCACCGAATCTTTGTAGGTGAATTTGATGTCTTCCTTGGCCGAGCCATAGAGAAAAGCATCCTGCACCTCCTCCGGCACATCCTCCCAGGCGGTGGTCAGCTTCACGCCGTAATGCTTGGCCAGCGAGGCGATGGTCTGGTCGTAATAGGGCGATTGCGCGCCCGCCCAGGGAGCGATGGCGTTATCATTCAGCGCGCGGCGCTCATCCGGCACCACCAGATGCGGGTCGAAATAGATCTCGTGGCCCAGCCCATCGCAGGCCGGGCAGGCGCCATGGGGTGAGTTGAAGGAGAACAGGCGCGGTTCGATCTCCTCAATAGTGAAACCCGAAACCGGGCAGGCGAAGCGCGAGGAAAACACAGTGTGCTCGCGCGTGTCAGCGTTCTCGGCATAGACGATGCCATCCGCCAGCCCCAGGGCAGTCTCGAAACTATCTGCCAGGCGCTGCTCCAGCCCGGGTTTTACCACCAGCCGGTCCACCACCAGCTCGATGTCGTGCTTCAGGGTTTTCTTCAGCGCCGGGGCCTGGTCGATCTCGTAAACCGTCCCGTCGATCTTCGCCCGGGTGAAGCCCTTGCGCTGGAACTCCATCAGTTCCTTCTTGTACTCGCCCTTGCGGCTGCGAATCACCGGGGCCAGCAACAAAAGCCGCGTGCCCTCCGGCATCGCCATCACCCGGTCAACCATCTGGCTCACCGTCTGCGCCTCGATCGGCAGGCCGGTCGCTGGCGAGTAGGGCACCCCGGCCCGCGCCCAGAGCAGACGCATGTAATCATGAATTTCCGTGACCGTGCCGACGGTCGAACGTGGATTCTTGGAGGTGGTTTTCTGCTCGATGGAGATGGCTGGGGAGAGGCCCTCGATGCTGTCCACGTCAGGCTTGCCCATCAGCTCCAGGAATTGGCGCGCATAGGCGGAAAGGCTTTCCACATAGCGGCGCTGACCCTCGGCGTAGATTGTATCAAACGCCAGCGAGGATTTGCCCGAGCCGGACAGGCCGGTGATGACGGTGAGCTGCTCGCGCGGGATCTGAATGTCGATATTCTTGAGGTTATGCTCACGCGCACCGCGGACGCTAATAAACCCCGCGCCCTTCTGTTCAGAGCTCTTGTGCTCAGCCGCCATAATCCGCCTCAGATGTTCTTGCAATGTTCTTGCCAGATTAGGGGGTGTACGCGTATAAAGCAACGCTGGCCTCCGCGTGTCGGATGCGCTATCCTGGTGGACAATTTTGGGTTGTAGAGGGTCTGATGGCTGGTAGTGTAAACAAGGTGACGATCGTGGGGAATCTGGGGCGCGACCCGGAAATCCGCAACACGCAGGCCGGCATGAAGATCGTGAATCTGGCGGTGGCAACCTCTGAGAGTTGGAACGATAAAGCCAGCGGCGAGCGCAAGGAACTGACCGAGTGGCACCGGGTGGTCATCATGAATGAGCGGCTCGGCGAGGTGGCGGAAAAATATCTACGAAAGGGTTCAAAGGTTTACCTGGAAGGCAAGCTGCAAACCCGCAAATGGACCGACCAGTCCGGTCAGGAGCGCTATACCACCGAGATCATGATTGGGCGCTTCAATGGCGAGCTGGTGCTGCTGGATCGCCCCTCGGGTAATGCTGGCATGGGCGGCGGGGAGGATTATGCTCCGCGCGCGGCTGCATCCGCGCCCGCAGGCAAGCCAGCGCCGCGGGCGGTGGGCGGCTGGGATACACGCCCCAGCAACGATCTGGACGACGAAATTCCGTTCTGAGCACCGCCTGTTTTTTAAATCAGAATCCATGAAGGCCGCAGCAATGCGGCCTTTCGCATTTTACCAATGCCGCGCCCCGTTGTGATCCGGTTAGCTCTGGCTTGCGTATTGGATTTTATGAACACGAGACATCGCTCCGCAAACTGGCGGCTCACCCTGCTCCTGATCCTCCCACTGGCTGGCTGCGCCACCGGGCAGGTAGACCGAACACCCGCTCCAGAGCCGGTAGCCAGCGTGAATATGGCGCGGCTTTATACCGGCCGATGGTATGAGATCACCCGTGAACCGACGCATCTGACAGATGGTTGCGTGGCGGGCACAACGTCTTACCTAGCCAATGCCAAGGGCCAGCTTGTACAACGCGACGCATGCCGAACGGGTACACCCGAAGGCAAGGAACGCTCCTTCCAGGGTACTGTCGCCGTGCTGGACCCTGGGCAGAACAATAAAATTCTCGTGCGCTACCGGGTTTGGGACGTACTAACCCTGCCCTATACTTATTGGATTCTGGATCATGGCAAGGATTATGGCTGGTTCATCGTCGCCACGCCAAACATGAGCATCGTGTCTTTGCTGATGCGCAACCCGAACCCGCCGCAAAGCCAGGTTGACAAGCTGACCGCGCGGATAAGGGCGCTGGGTTACAATGGGCCGCTAGAATATCCGGCCCGGTTTGCGCCCGGCTCCGTGGCGCTCACCACCCCGCCGGGCTAGAGCGCGATGACTTTAGGTTCGCTCACTTTACGAGCGAGCCTAAAGTCTGAATCGCCCTCTATCTCATTGTTTTAGAGCCGGATGACGATCCCCCACGATCAGATCTTGCTATGGTCTTTCTGGTTATAAATCTCCGGGCGTCTGTCACGCCGGTAGGGGAACAGTTTCGCTGCCTCGCGCAGTGTATCCTTTGAAATATCGGCGAGCAGCAGCGTCTCCCCTACCCCGGCCGCCGCCAGAACACGTCCATCCGGCCCGGCGAGGCAGGAACCGCCGAGATAGGCCAACCCATCCTCCACCCCCGCGTGGTTGCAGTAGCCGACATAAATCTGGTTCTCGACCGCTCGG
>JAKBCD010000280.1 GCA_021808205.1 Pseudomonadota bacterium
GTGTTCATCGCCTCGAAGAAATCATTGTTGGTCTTCGAGTATTTCAGCTTGTCGAGCAGGAACTCCATCGCATCCGTGGTGCCCATCGGGTTCAGGATACGGCGCAGCACCCACATCTTGGAGAGCGTGCTCTTCTCCACCAGCAGCTCCTCCTTGCGGGTGCCGGACTTGGTGATGTCGATGGCTGGGAAGGTGCGCTTGTCGGAGAGCTTGCGGTCGAGGATCAGCTCGGCATTGCCGGTACCCTTGAACTCTTCAAAGATCACTTCATCCATGCGGCTGCCAGTATCGATCAGCGCCGTGGCGATGATGGTCAGCGAGCCGCCTTCCTCGATATTACGCGCGGCACCAAAGAAGCGCTTGGGGCGTTGCAGGGCGTTGGCATCCACACCGCCGGTGAGCACCTTGCCGGATGAGGGCACAACGGTGTTGTAGGCGCGGGCGAGGCGGGTGATGCTGTCCAGCAGAATCACCACGTCGCGCTTATGCTCGACCAGGCGCTTGGCTTTTTCCAGCACCATTTCCGTCACCTGCACATGGCGGGTCGCAGGTTCGTCGAAGGTGGAGGCCACGACCTCGCCCTTCACGGAGCGGGACATGTCGGTCACCTCTTCCGGCCGCTCATCGATCAGCAGCACAATCAGGAACACTTCCGGGTGGTTGGCGGAGATGGAGGCGGCGATGTTCTGCAACATCACGGTTTTACCCGTACGCGGCGGCGCCACCACCAGCGCGCGCTGGCCTTTGCCGATGGGCGAGACCAGATCGATCACCCGGCCGGTGACCTCCTTGGCCTGGCCCTTGGTGGTAGGCTCCGGCACTTCCACTTCCATGCGCAACCGCGAAGTGGGGTAGAGCGGGGTGAGATTGTCGAAATTGATGCGGTGCTTCACCGCATCCGGCGACTCGAAATTGATTTTCTCGACATTCACCAAGGAGAAATAACGCTCTCCCTCCTTGGGTGCGCGGATTTCGCCGTCCACCGTGTCGCCCGTGCGCAGGCCAAAACGGCGTACCTGCTGCGGGGAGACGTAGATATCCTCCGGGCCGGGGAGGAAGTTGGCTTCCGGGTTGCGCAGGAAGCCAAAGCCATCGGGGAGGATTTCCAGCGTGCCATCGCCATGAATCGCCTGCTCGTTCTCGGCATGGGCTTTCAGGATGGCGAACATGATGTCCTGCTTACGGAGCGAGGAGGCGTTTTCGACCTCCAGCTCCTCGGCCAGGGCGAGCAGGTCAGTCGGGGATTTTGCCTTGAGTTCGGCGAGATGCATGGGGGATTTGAAATCCAATAGGGATGCGCCAGGGCAGTACGCCAGGGCAGAGATCAATAATGAGAAAATGCGCTACCCAGAACGGGCGGGCCAGGAATCGGACGATCCTGGCTGTGTAATGGGGCGGCAAGCGGAAAAAATCAAGCCCTTCCGGTTACTTCAACGCCTCACGCGCGGCGGTGGCCAGTTCGTCGGCGCGGTCGTTCATTGCATCGCCGGAGTGGCCCTTCACCCACAGCCATTCAATCTGGTGCGGCTTGGCGGCCTCCAGAATCAGCTTCCATAAATCCATATTCTTCACCGGATCGCCCGTGGAGGAGCGCCAGTTTTTCCGCACCCAGCCCTGATGCCAGCGGGTGATGCCGTTCTTCAGGTATTCGGAATCCGTGTGGAGCTTTACCACGCAGGGGCGCTTGAGCGCGGTGAGCGCCTGCGCGGCGGCGGTCAGCTCCATACGGTTATTGGTGGTGTCACCGTCCCCGCCGGAAAGCTCCCTCACCGCGCCCCTGAACTTCAGAATCGCCGCCCAGCCGCCAGGGCCGGGATTGGGCTTGCAGCCGCCATCCGTCCAGATTTCGACGACATTGTCCTGATCCTCAGAGTCCATAAGCGCCCGCCCCTGAAACCGCGAAGTGAAAGCGCAGCCGGCGGTAGTAATCCAGCGGGTCCTTGGGGGTTACCAGCGCGCCGGCCGGGGTGTTCAGCCAGTCGTAAAGCCGGGTGAGCAGGAAGCGCATGGCCGCACCCCGCGCCAGTACCGGCAGGGCGTCAATCTCTGCCTGGGAGAGCGGGCGCACGGACTGATAACCACGCAACAGGGCACGCGAACGGGTGACGTTCAGCTCCGCATGGGTTTCAAAGCACCAGGCGTTCAGGCAAACGGCGATGTCGTAGGCCAGAATATCCGTGCAGGCGAAGTAAAAATCGATCAGCCCGGAGAGTTTTCCATCCAGGAAGAACACATTGTCGGGGAACAGATCCGCATGGATTTGCCCCACCGGCAGGCCCTGCGGCCACGCCGCCTCAATTTGTTCCAGCCAGGTTTGCAGCTCCGCGCCCAGCCCGCTCAGCACGCTGTCGGCTTGCGGCAGGCTTTTGGCCAGCAGCGGACCCCAGCTATCCGGGCCCAGGCCGTTGTGCCTGGTCATGGCGAAGCCCTCGCCCGCCAGATGCAGCCGGGCCAGCGCAGCACCCAGCGGCTCGCAATGCGCCACCTTGATCTGCCGCGGCCAGACACCCGGCAAAAACGTGGTGATGGCGGCCATTTTGCCCGCCAGCTCCTGCAAATTCCGGCCATCCCTGGCGCGCACCGGCAATGGGCAGGTGAGGCCATGGGCGCGCAAATGCTCCATCAGCCCCAGGAAATAGGGCAGGTCCTCCTTGTTTACCCGCTTCTCGTAAAGGGTGAGGATGAAATCCCCCTGGGTGGTTTTCAGCGCGTAATTGCTGTTTTCCACCCCTTCGGCGATGCCACGAAAGGCGGTGAGCGTGCCGATCTCGTAGAGTGCGAGAAACTCTGTCAGCGCCTCGTCTGTAACTTCAGTATAAACAGCCATATGCGTAGATGACCGGGGCGCAAAAATCTGGCAAGGGAGCGCGCATGAAAGATTTACGGTCTGCCCTATCGCCCGTTGCCGCCATGGCGTCCTTGTTGGCCCTCACCGCCTGCGGCGGGGCCTATATCGTCAAAGGCACCACGAGTATGACCCACGCAACCGGCATCACCAAGGCCGGCGCAGACAGCGCGCTGCGCACAATCAAAACGGTTGCAGCGCCTGCCCCGGCCAGCGCGGATAATACAGCCAGTACGGGCAACGCAGTTAGTACGCCCAGTTCGGGCAGCTCGGGCGGCGGGATTAGTTTTACCGTGGTTAATACCACCGGCCCAGTCAGCCCGGCGAATAAGGCCGGCACGGCCAGCACGGTTAGCACGCCCAGCACAACCACGCCGGCCAACACGGCTGACACGCCGGGCCCAACCAACACGGTTAGCATGGCCAGCCCGGGCAGTGTGCCCAGCCCGGCCAGCGCGATGCCGGCGGACCCCACCACCTACTGCCCGCACGTGGCCGTGCTGCAGCAGGCGCAGACCGTGACCCTGTTTCTGCCCGGCCGCAGCGATGTGGCCTCGCAAGTGTCCACCGCGCAGATCACGGGCGTGTCCGGTGACTGCGTTTACCGGAAAAAGCACAAGACCGGGCTGCTTGAGGTGCAATTCACCACCAACTTCCTGGCGGATAACGGCCCGGCGAATAATGGCCAGCCGATCACCCTGCCCTGGTTCGTGGCCATTACCCAGGGCGATCAGATTATCGAGAAGAAAAACTACCAGGTTACGCTGGCGTTCGACGGCAACATGAGCGTTGCGGCGGCGAGCTCAAAACCCGTGAAGATAGAGCTGCCGGTGGCGCCGGATAGCGCGGATGTCCAGATTTTGGCCGGGTTTCAGATGACTCCCGGCCAGCTGGCCTATGCCGCAGCCCACCCCAACGCCGCACCTTGAAACCAGCCTCTGGCGGCTTTGCGCCGCCAGAGTGGCATCCCGCTACCCCT
>JAKBCD010000281.1:0-2924 GCA_021808205.1 Pseudomonadota bacterium
ACGGCATGTGGCGGGGTGAGTGTAAATTTCTGTGCGCCCAGGTGGGATTAGCGGCAACAGGCGCTCAATGCGCTCGCGGGTCATGTGGCCAGACCATTTAATCCCGAACACCTGGTCCGGTACTTCCAGCCCCCGCGCCTGCCAGCGCAGCAGCCTCGTCCAAACGTAAAGCGCCCGCTCCGCCAGCCCCACGCGCTCCCCCAATGCCGCCATCACATCGGGCGGCTCGGCGGGCACACGCAGCCGTCTCAGCCCATATTTCCGCCCCACCTCTATCATCATCCGCGCGATGGTGGGGTGCAGCAGAAAATGCTTGTGCGCATCGGCATGGTGCAGTTCCAGCCCGGTGGCGGCATAAGCAGCGAATTGCGCCTCGATCTCGGCGCGCAACTGCCGGCGTGCGGCGGAAGAAAAGAAATAGCGTACGCCCAGTGCCGCCTGGTTGATAGAAAACCGTCCATCCGGCCCGGTGATATGGGGCAGGCGCGCATGACCCAGCAGTGAATCGCCATCCACCAGCACCAGATGCAGCCCCACCTTAAGGTCCGGCAGCGCCTTGGCGCGGCGCACCGCGTCGGCGGCTTCGGGGGCGGCCACCATCAGGCTCGCCTGCGTAAGGCAACCTTCGCGGCAGGCGCGCTCCACCGCCTCGTTCACCGAAAGGGTCAGGCCAAAATCATCAGCGGAAAAAATGATCTCGCGCAAAATTCAGCTATCGTTGCGCGGCACCCAGGGGATGCGGGCAAAGCCGATTCCATCCTCAGCCAGCGACTCGGCATCCTCGTCGGTGCTTTCGCCGTAGATGCCACGGGGCGGCGCCTCGCCGTAATGGATGCGCCGCGCTTCGTCGGCAAAGTCGGTGCCGACATAGTCGCAATTCTTCTCAACCTCTTCACGCAGCTTCTGAAGAGCCACCCGCACCGTATCCGGCAGGGCGCCACCAGCCGATTGCGGCGCAGAAGGCAGGGCTGGAGGCGGCGCGGCGGCGATGATAGGCTCAGCACCCTTGCGCGGAATAGCGGGCGCCATCAGGGCGCGTGAAACCTCAACACTGCCGCAGGACGGACAAGCGATAAAACCTGACGCCGCCTGTGCCTCAAACCCAGCACTGTCCTTGAACCAGCCATCGAATTCATGGCCAGCCTCACAACGAAGCTGATAATGGATCATGGGATCAGCAGCGGGTCCAGCCTACCCGCACGCTCCAACGCCAGAAGATCATCGCACCCCCCCACATGCCTCTCGCCTATGAAGATCTGCGGCACGGTGGTGCGCCCGCCAGAGCGGCGGATCGCATCCTGGCGCTGCGCCGTGCCATGCGGGGCGCTGATTTCCTTGAAGCTCACGCCTTTCTGTGTCAGCAGCGCCATGGCACGCGAGCAATATGGGCAATAGGGCTGGGTGTAGATTTCGATGTCAGGCATTTCCTCAACCAATTAGCTGAGCATTTGCCGAATGCAAGATGTATCTAACCCAAACGCGGATCAGCCACGCGCGCCAGGGTCAGCACATCCACCCGTTTCGCTCCGCCCTCGCGCAATGCAACGGCGCATTGATGGGCGGTGGCGCCAGTGGTCATCACGTCATCCACCAGTAGCACGCGCTTGCCCGCCACATCAGCCCCGCGGTTGAGTGAAATGGCATCCGCAAGCTCTTCCCGGCGCTCCACCGCGCTCAAGCCTTCCAGCTTACGGGTTGCTCTCCAGCGGCACAGCACATCAAGCCCCAGGGGGCGGCCAGTGAGCCGCGCCAGGGCAATGGCCAGAACCGCCGCCTGGTTATAGCGGCGCTGGCGCAGCCTTGCCGCGTGCAGCGGCACCGGCACCAGCACAGCAACATATCTTCGCCTGGCCGCCGCATCAGCCGCGCCAGGCCTGAGGCAGCCTCGCTCTGGTCACCGTATTTCAACGGCAAGATCATTTTCTTGGCCGTCGCATCGTAGCGCAACGCGGCGCGCGCCATTTCAAACGCCGGGGTAGAGGCCAGGCAGCTTTCGCAATGATGGGTCTTGGGGCCCCCAATCACGAAGGGCAGCGGCGCGCCACAGCAATCGCATAAAGGGGCGCTCACAAAATTCGCGGTGCTGAAGCATTTCAGGCAAAGCTGCCCCTCGGCCTGAACCATATCGTCGCAAACAAGACAGGAAGGCGGCAAGACGCTATCCAGAACCCAGCGCAACAGGGGCTTCATGTGCAACAGATTTTCGATTTTGACACGATGGTGAAACACCGGGAGAGGGCGGCGGCGCGTCTTGCTTCTGTTCTTCCCGTTCTGGAAGATTTAAGCCAGCGCCTGCTCGACCGGCTGGACGACACCACGCGCCGCTTCTCCCGCGCGCTGGATTTCGGTGGGCGCGGCAGCGTGGCCCCAGCACTGGCCGCGCGAGGGATGCTGGTCGACAGCGCAGATTTTTCGGCCGCCATGGCGGCGCGCGCCGGAGGCAGGCCCACCACCCTGCCGGGCCCGGCTGATTTCGCCCTGATGCCGGAGACGTATGATGTCATTCTTGCACCATTTTCACTGCATTTCCTTGATGATCTGCCAGGTGCCCTGATCCAGCTGCGCCGCGCGCTCAAGCCGCAGGGGCTGCTGCTGGCCAGCCTGCCCGCACTGGGCACACTGCATGAGCTGCGGCTCTCCTTGCTGGACGCCGAAGAGGCGCTGACCGGCAAGGTGAGCCCGCGGGTTTCGCCCTTCCCTGATTTGCGCGATTGCGCCGGGTTGCTGCAACGGGCGGGGTTCACGCATCCGGTCGCCGATATCGAGGAGTTGAATTTCCTGTACGCTAATCCACTGGCGCTGCTGCACGATCTGCGCGATGCTGGCGAAACCAACGCCCTGGCCGGGCGCAGCCGCACCATTGCACCACGAGCATTGTTCCCCGCCGCGCTGGCAGCCCTGCCGCAAGCAGAAGGCCGCATGGA
>JAKBCD010000281.1:2934-3807 GCA_021808205.1 Pseudomonadota bacterium
GAAGCTGAGCCAGCGCCCATTGCCGACGATGATATGGTCATGCAGCACCACCGAGAGCGCGCTGGCGGCCTTTTTAATCTCGCGGGTCATCGCTATGTCCTCATCCGACGGCGAGGGATCGCCGCTGGGATGGTTATGCACCAGGATAATCGCGGTGGAGCTTAGCTCCAGCGCCCGCTTCACCACCTCACGCGGGTAAACTGGCGTGTGGTTCACGGTACCGGTAGCCTGCGGCACATCGGCCAGCAGGCGGTTGCGGTTGTCCAGAAACAACACGCGGAACTGCTCCACCTTCTCGCGCGCCAGCACGGCCTGGAGATATTCCATCAGCCTGTCCCAATTGCTGAGGACCGGGCGGTAAAGTACCTCCGCCTTCGCCAGGCGCTGCGAGGCCGCCTGTACTAGCTTCAACGCCGAGACTCCGGCCTCACCTAACCCCTCAACGCCCAACAGCTCCGGCACCGGGGCCGAGATCGCGCTGGCATAGGAGCCGAACTTGGCCAGCAGCGCCCGCGCGATTGGCTTGGTGTCCCGGCACGGCAGCGCCAGGAACAAGGTCATTTCTATCAGCTCGTGATCCGCCAGCGCATCTGCCCCGCCAGCCAGGAACCTCGCGCGCAGCCTTGCCCTGTGTCCGTCTGTGCCCACTGCCAACGGCGCTGGTCGAATCTCCGGCGACAAAGTCTCGAGCATTGAAACATCGGCAAATCTGTACTGTGCTCGCGGCTTCTTCATGATGCCGCAAATTGACACAACTTTAAATAATTATAAACCCTTTTTAAATCTCAAAGTTGTGATTTCGGCTGGGTATCGGGCGGCACCTCATCACGCCTTTGCGGGGTCGCCAGAACCATGTAAACCGCCGGGACAACA
>JAKBCD010000282.1 GCA_021808205.1 Pseudomonadota bacterium
CATCACCGGGCTGGTACCAGTGTTGCACCAGGCGCTGGCCGGATAGGCGAATCCAACAGCAGACAAATTAATAAGCTACGTTATTATCCCGCCCGTTATGGGTATGGACTACGAACGCGATTTACTAATCTTGATGATGGTGGTGTCCCGGCTGACCCGCGTGGAAGCCGACCGCAGGGCCCGCCAGCATGGGATGACGCGCGCCCAATGGGGCATTCTGAAGCAGGTCTTTTTCAATCCGGGCCTGACCCAGAAGGAGCTTGCGGATTTGCTGGAGGTTGAGCCGATCACCGCCGCCCGGCTGGTAGACCGGCTGCAGAAGGCCGGGCTGGTCGAGCGCCGGGCTGACGCGCAGGACAGGCGTATATGGCGCCTGCATCTGCTGCCCGAGGCTACGCCCTATCTGGAAGAGATCGACCGCCAGCGCCAGGAAATCACTGCTTTTATCACCGCGGGCCTGGCCGATGCCGAGCGAGAGGTGGTGATGGAGGCACTGAAACTCATGAAAGCCAATCTGCTGCGTGGCGCCGGGGCGGCCTTGCCCAAGGGCTGCCATGAAAACTCCCAGGAGAACAGCTGATGTCTCAATCCAATACCCTGGCGCGGGAGCAGCCGGGGCAACGCCCGGCGGCCAGTGTGGCTGCCGTGCCTGCCCGTCGTAAATCTGGTCTCAGGGCGGTGCTCATGCTCGGCGGGGTCGTGCTGGTGGCGCTGGCATGCCTGCTCTACTGGTTGTTCGGCGGGCGCTATGTCTACACCGACGATTCCTACGTGGACGCTGCCAAAGTCTCGCTCTCCACCGATGTTGGCGGGCTGGTCGGCACGGTTTATGTCCGCGATAATCAGCATGTTACCGCAGGGCAGCCGCTTTTCGCGCTTGGCCAGCATGGTTTCGCCATTGCGGTGGATTCGGCCCGCGCCCAGCTTGCACAGGCGGTGCAGGACATTGACGCTGCCAAACACGGCTACCAGATGGCCCAGGCGCAGATTGCCGAGCAGCAGGCGCTTGTGGAGAAAGACAAGGCTGATCTGGCCCGCTATGCTGCCGTGGTGAATTCCGGCGGCGCCACCAGGGCGCAATATGATGATGCCCGCTACACCCTGCAGGGTGACCAGGCGAAGTTGCAGCAGATGCAGGCGGCCGCGGGGCAGCAATTGGTGAAACTGAACGGCAACCCGGATATCGACCCGGCGCAGACCCCGGAATATCTGAATGCCTTGGCCGCTCTCAACCAGGCACTGCTGAACCAGCGCCACAGCGTTGTGCGAGCGCCTTTCTCAGGCACCGTCACAGAGGTTGAGCAGTTGCAGCCTGGAATGATGCTGGCCGCGGGCACCGCCGCTTTCGGTCTGGTCTCCGACACTGATGTTTATGTCACCGCCCAGCCGAAGGAAGACCAACTGACCTGGGTGCGCGCTGGCCAGAGCGTGGACATCACGGTGGACGCCTATCCCGGCCAGAGCTGGAAGGGCGAGGTGGAAAGCATCGCGCCGGTTTCGGGTTCCGAATTCTCGGTGCTGCCGGCGCAGAATTCCTCTGGCAACTGGGTAAAAGTGGTGCAGCGCGTTCCGTTGCGCATCAAAATCCTCTCCGGGCCGAAGGATCTGCCTCTGCGCGCTGGCATGAGCGCGGAAATCTCCATCGACACGCATCATAAACGGCATCTTTCGGATCTGTTCTGATGGCCGAAGGCGCGGCAACGGAGGTTCCTAACAGAGGCATCATTACCGTCTGCCTGATGATCGCGACGCTGATGCAGGCGCTGGATTCAACCATCGCCAACGTGGCGTTGCCCTATATGCAGGGCTCGCTCTCGGCCTCTTACGATCAGATCACCTGGGTGCTGACCTCCTATGTGGTCACGGCCGCGATCATGACCGCACCTGTGGGCTGGCTGGCGGCGCGCTTTGGCACCAAGAACCTGTTCATCGCCTGCCTGGTCGGGTTCACCGTCACATCCATGCTTTGTGGCATCGCGCAGAGCCTGGCCGAGATGGTGCTCTACCGGCTGCTGCAGGGCGCGTTCGGCGCGGCACTGGTGCCGCTTTCGCAATCGACCATGCTGAATATCTACCCGGCCGAGCAGCGCGGGGCCGCCATGTCCATCTGGGGCATGGGGGTGATGGTGGGGCCAATTCTGGGGCCGACCCTGGGCGGTTATCTCACTGAAGATTTCAACTGGCGCTACGTGTTTTTCGTCAATCTGCCTTTCGGCATAGCGGCGGTGGCGGGCCTGGCCCTGCTCATGCCCGCGGCCAAGCCGCGCCAAACGCCGGGTGGGTTCGACTGGACAGGTTTTGCCGTACTCTCGCTCGGGCTGGGCGCGCTGCAACTAGCACTTGACCGTGGCGAGCAACTTGACTGGCTAAGCTCCAACACCATCATCGCCGCTTTCGTGCTGGCCGGGCTCGGCTTCTATCTGTTCATCGTGCATATGTTTACCGCGCAGAGCCCCTTCATCCCGCGCGAGATTTTCGCAGACCGGAATTTTGTCGCGGGGCTGATCACCATGTTCCTTGTCGGCATGGTGCTGTTGGCTTCATCTGCGCTGCTGGCGCCATATCTGGAAGACCTCGATAATTATCCGGTCGCCACGGCAGGGTTGGTGATGGCCCCGCGCGGGCTAGGCACCATGTTCGCCATGTTGGTGGCGGGGCGGCTGACCAACCGGCTGGACCCCAGATTGCTGATGCTGTTTGGCTATATGTTGCTCGGGTTCTCACTCTATATGCAGGAGGGCTGGACGCCGGATACAGGCGAATCCTACATGATCACCACCATCGTGGTGCAGGGCACGGGGCTCGGCTTTGTATTCGTGCCCTTGCAGGTGGCGGCTTTTTACACGCTGGAACCAGCATTGCGCACCCAGGGCACGGCGCTGCTCAGCCTGCTGCGCAATGTGGGCAGTGCCATAGGCATCTCCATCACCTCTGCCCTGCTGGAACGCATGACGATTTATATGCACGCCAATCTGATGGCGCACATCACGCCATTTTCACGCGCACTGCAGGCGGGTGGGGCGGTTGGTCGATATTGGAATCCTGCCACGCAGGGCGGCGCGGCGCGGCTTGATTCCCTGGTAACCACCCAGGCGCAGATTATTGCCTACGTGGACGATTATAAATTCATGTTTCTTGCCACCATGCCGGCAGCGTTGTGCCTGCTGCTGATGCGCGGTACGCCCCGCGCGGCGGCGGCAAAATTACCCGGCTCTAAAGCGCTTTCTCCAGTTCAGGAAGCACGGTGAATAGATCGCCGACCAAGCCGTAATCAGCCACCTGAAAAATTGGCGCGTCCTCATCCTTGTTGATGGCAACGATGACTTTGCTGTCTTTCATGCCTGCGAGATGCTGAATGGCGCCAGAAATACCCACGGCGATGTAAAGCTCCGGCGCCACGATCTTGCCGGTCTGGCCAACCTGATAGTCATTTGGCACGAATCCGGCGTCGACAGCAGCGCGGGATGCGCCGACGGCAGCACCCAGCTTATCCGCGATTGGCTCGATCAATTTGGTGAAGTTTTCGCCGTTCTGCATACCGCGCCCACCGGAGACGATGACACGCGCAGCGGTGAGTTCCGGACGTTCGGACTTTGAAATTTCCTCGCCCACATAAGATGACTTGCCATCATTCGTGACACTGGCCACGGTTTCGATTGTGGCGGAACCACCCTCTGCGGCCGTGGGGTCGAAGGAGGCGGCACGCACGGTGATCACCTTTTTTGCATCGGCCGATTTCACTGTGGCCAGCGCATTGCCGGCATAGATCGGTCGCACGAACGTATCAGCATCCACTACTT
>JAKBCD010000283.1 GCA_021808205.1 Pseudomonadota bacterium
CGCGCCGATCAACGCCACTTCGATGGGCGGCAGCAGCGCATAGGCCAGAAACATCATCCCGCCGGTTACAAACCCGGCATGTGGCCCCAGCCCCTGCGCCACGTAAGTATAAAAGGAACCAGCGCTGGGTGTTTCAGCTGCCATCTCCATAATGCCGCTGGCGGTGATGAGAATGGCGATCAGGCAGGCGAAATAGACAAAAGGCGTTGCCGAGCCGGAAAATGGCGTGGAAAACTGCGGGTTGAAGAAGGTTGAAACGGCAGGCCCCATGATGGCGGCGGACATGATAACCGCCCCCGCAAGCCCTACAGAGTTGGATTTAAGGCGTGCCTGCAATGGCGTGCCTGGTTCGGTGTCTGCCATTATCACCTCCCTGATGTGGGGTTTTGTTGTTTTTAAGGCCGGAACGGACGGTCATGCGTAACATAAGCCGCCTGTGCTGTCCCTCGAATAATTCGAGTTCTTAATTCAGGAAAGCCGCAGTCCGGCGAAGCAGTTTACACCGGCGGGGTCAGGCGGGCGGGCCGGAAATGGTTGGCAAGTGCTGGCTAGCGGCGCCGGCTCTTGATCCAGGTCAATGTTTGCCCGCCGCATCGCGCCTAGAGGCTGAGTGCGCTTGGCTGATTCGCACCGCGAAGCCGGCTGCGACTCTCGCGCTTGCTGACCGTAACTCCAGATTGGATCTTCGCCATGCCGATTCTCGATCTCGCCAGGTTCGACCACACGCCGCTCACTTCATCCCCATTCAAGCATCTGGTGGTGAGCGATTTCATCACCGGCGGGCAGAAGCAGGCGGCGGCGCGGGATTTCCCCGCCATCGACCATGCCGGGCTGCTGCCGGTGGAGGCCACCCGTCCTGGGCCAAGTTTCATGGCGCTGATCGACGAACTGACCGGCCCGGAGGTGGCGCTCGCCTTCTCTCGCAAATTCGGGATCGACCTCACCAATCGTCCGACCATGGTAACCGTTCGCGGCCGCGCCCAGGAGAAGGATGGGCGCATCCATACCGACAGCGAGGCCAAGCTGATCACCGCGCTGCTGTATTTTAACGAGGATTGGCAGGCGCAGGGCGGCCGGTTGCGGCTGTTGCGCCGGGGCGATGATCTTAATGACGTTATTGCCGAGGTGCCGCCTGATCTGGGTACGCTCGTCGCCTTCCAGCGCAGCGATAATTCTTTCCATGGGCATGAACCCTATGTCGGAGTGCGGCGCTATGTGATGATCAACTGGATGGCCAGCGGCTTTTCAGCCCAGCGCGAGCTGATGCGCCACCGTGTTTCTGCCCAGGCCAAAAGGCTGCTGAATTATGCCTGAGCTGAGCCAGATGACGAGCCTGCTCGCCAGCTTGCAGGCTGCGCAGGCGCTGACCAGCCCATATCCGCACTGGCTGCTGTCGGATGTGCTGCCCGCAGCCTGGCACGACGAACTTCTCGACCTGCCCTTGGCCCCGCCGTCCATCGACGACACAAAAGGCCGGCGCGAGACGCATAATTCCACACGGCTATTCTTCGGCGCCGCGGCGCAGGCGGCATACCCTGTCTGCGCGGACTTGGCGGCGCTACTGCGCGACGCCCGCGTTACCAACAATCTGCAGACGCTCACCGGCGCCAAGCTGCGCGGCAGCCTCCTACGGATCGAATATTGCCTGGACACCAACGGGTTCTGGCTGGAGCCGCATACCGACATTGGCGCGAAATTCTTTACCATGCTGATCTATTTGAACGATCCGCCTCCGGGCGAGGATTGGGGGACGGACATCTATACAAGCCCCAGCCATCGCCTCGGCTCCGCCCCATCGGGGCGCAATAAAGGGCTTATCTTTGTGCCAGGGGCGAATACCTGGCATGGCTTCGAGAAACGGCCGATTACCGGTGTGCGGCGCACGTTGATCGTGAATTACGTGACCCCGGACTGGCGGGCCCGGCACGAGCTGGCTTCTCCGGAAGCGCCGATCGGGTAAGATGTGTTCGACGGTCAGATTGATGGCCGTCGCGGGGCGTTTGCGTCACATCGGCGGTGTCAGGCCATTCTTGCCAACGCCGATCCGGCCGGTGGTGACGGCGCCATTTGTAACAGCCCCGGACGGGAAGAGGATGATATGCGCCCCCGGCCGAAGGTCTGCTGAATGTCCAGGAGTATAAGTAACAACCGGGACGCCCTGGGGAACCAATATGGTTTTGGTGCCGCTGCCGTCGTTTACGGTCAGCGTCAGGTCGCCAGAGCCGCTTACGCTACCCACGGTTCCGCCCGCGTCGGCGATGCCTCCAACCGTGCCATTCGTCATCGTGCTATGCGGCGTCAGGTTCCATGGTCTTGTTCCAAGGCCAATGCCGCGCATTTTTTCCGGGAAAATCTGGAGCTCCATTGCCCGATAGGTGCCGCCCATCTGCTGCACCGCAGCCGTGCCGACATAGCTGCCGGGCTTCACCGCCGCCAGCGAACTTGGCACAACCTCGGCGATGGCGGCGTGGGGTGCCAGCGTCACGGTAATCTTTGCCCCTGAGGTCTCGGTGACGAAAAGCGTGTGACCCTGCACCGCATCGATTGTGCCGCGGATGGGCAGGGCGGTGGTCGCCGCCACCGCCGCGCCGCCAAGGCCGATCATGGAGCAAGCTATTGCTGCGCGGATCATCCTGGTCATTGAACATCCTCATCAGGGAGTATGGCGGTGCCTTATGCAGAGGTACGCGGCCCAGCCGAGCAGAGGGGATTTTGTTTCTGAACGGAAAATTTCAAGAGGTGCTAGACAGGGGGGAGAGGGTAGGCTAAGGCTCCGCCCCTCGGAACGTGGGAGGCAGGGGACAGGTGTGCCCGGCCGTCTGAACCGCGGTCCAATGGCTGGATAAGCCATAGGATGAAAGGAGCCAGAAATGGCGAAGAAGATTGTCGGCTATATCAAGCTGCAGATCCCCGCGGGCAAGGCGAACCCTTCGCCGCCGGTGGGCCCCGCACTTGGCCAGCGTGGCCTGAACATCATGCAGTTCGTGAAAGAATTCAACGCGGCCACGCAACAGATGGAGCCTGGTATGCCGGTGCCGGTGGTGATTACCGCCTTCGCCGACCGTACGTTCTCCTTCATCATGAAGACCCCGCCCAACACCTACTTCCTGAAGAAGGCGGCGGGGATCGACAAGGGTACCACCACCCCGGGCAAGGGTGCCGCTGTGGGTAAGGTGACGATGGCGCAGCTCCACGAGATCGCCAAGACCAAGATGAAGGACATGAACGCGAACGACGCCGAAGGCGCGGTTCGGATGCTGGCCGGTTCCGCCCGTTCCATGGGCCTGACCGTGGTGGAGGGCTGATAAATGGCACATGATAAGCGTTTGACCGCCGCCCGTGCGGGTGTTGAGGCCAATAAGCTCTACGAGCTGACCACCGCGGTGGCGCTGGCCAAGAAGAATGCGACCGCCAAGTTCGATGAGACCATCGAGATCTCGCTGAACCTGGGCATTGACCCTCGCCATGCCGACCAGATGGTGCGCGGCCTTGTTTCCCTGCCGAACGGTACGGGCAAGACCCTGCGTGTGGGCGTGTTCGCCCGTGGCGCCAAGGCCGAAGAAGCGCTGGCCGCCGGTGCCGACGTTGTGGGTGCTGATGATCTGGCCGAGAAGGTACAGGCTGGCGAGATCCAGTTCGACCGCTGCATCGCCACCCCGGACATGATGGGCGTGGTTGGTAAGCTGGGTAAGATTCTCGGGCCCCGCGGCCTGATGCCGAACCCCAAGCTTGGCACCGTGACCATGGATGTGAAGGGTGCCATCACCGCCGCCAAGTCTGG
>JAKBCD010000284.1 GCA_021808205.1 Pseudomonadota bacterium
CGGCCGCGCTGCACAAAAAGGTGGAGGCGCTGAAAACGCTGAACGTGAACACCGGCGGCGGGCCAATGCCGCCAGGCCCGCGCATGATGGCCATGGCAATGGCTGCCCCGGCCCCGCAATCCGCACCAGACAACGTAAAGGTAACGGCGAGTGTGACCGCCGAGATTGAGCTGGAACCAGGGGCTTAAACCACCCAGTAGCCCCCGGCGGCGAAGGCGGCTTCCAGCCCAGCGGCTAGCAAGCTGAACCCCAGTAAAGCGTAGCCAAAAAATGGCAGCCGCGCGGCCAGCCCGCCAAGCCCCAGAAACAGCGCGGTGGCAGGGTAGAGCAAACGCGGCACGTCGAGCATGTTCTGATCGGTGCTGAAAATGAACCAAGCGTAGCCAGCCAGCACGAACCAGCCGGCCAGGGGAACAATGAAAGCGCGCCGCCACAGCCAAACGCTGGCAGTGGCCAGGCCGATAAACGCCGCGATCAAGCTGAGGCTGTTGATCCAGCGCTGAGTGCCAAATTCGATGGCGGTCATGCCGGGCAATGCCTGGCCGTTCTGCCAGAGAGCCAGGCCCAGGGCGATTTCATGCCGTCCAATATTGGCTTGCTGAGTGTACCAGCGCCAATCCACCAGCCGGTGCAGGCGCCGGGCGAAAGGCGGCGCCGTGCCCCAGGCGACCTGCGCTTGGCTGAAGGCCAGCGGGTCGTGAAAGCGCCATTGCTGGTAGAGCATGAAAGCCAGGAGCCCGCTGACGCAAAGCAACGCCCAGGCCGCTAGGTTCAATGCCCGTTGCAAGGTAATGCCCTGGCGCAGCAGGGCAACTCCGCGCTCCAGATACAGTGCCGCCGCCATGAAAACGACAGTGGGCGCGGCAGCGGTACCCAGCCCGCACCAGAGGGCAGAGCGCCAATATTGCCGCCGCACATGCGCGCCGAGCGCGCTGATGATGCAAAGCGAGATCAACCCGGTGGGGTAGCCCATGATGAAAAAGCTGGTGGCTGGCCAGAACGCGAACAGGGCGGTGGCAAAAACAGCCGCGCGCGGGGGCAGTAGCCCACACGCCAAGGCGTGGAAGGCGAAGATGGACGCGGCGCCGAAGAGGAAGGAGAAGAACAGCGGGGGCAGAGGGCTGGTGCGGCCCGCAAACAGTGCTCCCACCCAGTTCAGCAGCGCCTGGGCTGGGAAGAAGGCGATGTTCTGTGCATGGCGCGCATCCGCCGGAATCCAGCCATAACCCTGTTGCATAATGCTGAAATAGTACCGGGCGTCCCAACAAAGCAGGCGTTGCGCCAGTGGGCCGTGGCTTTGTTGAGGCAGAAGGGCCTGCCCCGCCAGAATGCTAATGGCCTGCACGCCCAGAAGCGCCAGAACCAATCCGGCCGGAACCAGATGTCCGGCGCGCGGTTTCCTGAAACCCGGAATCAGGCGGCCTTCCTCAGCAGCTTTTGCGCCACCAGCACTTCCGCGATCTGCACCGCGTTCAGCGCGGCGCCCTTGCGCAGATTGTCCGACACGCACCAGAACGCGAGGCCGTTCTCCACCGTGGGGTCCTTGCGGATGCGGGAAACAAAGGTTGCGTCCTCGCCCTGGCATTCGATGGGGGTGATGTACCCGCCCGGCACATGCCGGTCCTCCACCACCACACCCGGCGCCTTGGCCAGCACCTCGCGCGCTTCCTTCACGGAAACCGGCTTCTCGAATTCCGCGTACACTGCCTCGGAATGGCCGATGAACACCGGCACGCGCACGCAGGTGGCGATCACCGGCACGTTCGGGTCCAGGATCTTCCTGGTCTCGACCGCCATCTTCCACTCTTCCTTGGTGAATCCGTCGTCCATGAACACGTCGATCTGCGGGATGACGTTGAAGGCGATGTTCTTCTGGAACACCTGGGGCCTGGCGTCCTGGTTCACGAAGGAAACCTTGGTGTTCTGGTAAAGCTCGTCCATGCCCTCTTTCCCGGCACCGGAAACTGACTGGTAGGTGGAAACCACCACGCGCTTGATTTTGAAGCGGTCATGCAGGGGCTTCAGCGCCACCACCATCTGGATGGTGGAGCAGTTGGGGTTGGCGATGATATTCTTCTTATGGAACTTCGCCACGTCCTGCGGGTTCACCTCGGGCACCACCAGCGGCACGTCCGGGTCCATGCGGAACTGGGAGGTGTTGTCGATCACCACGCAGCCCTGCGCACCCGCGCGCGGGGCATGGACGGCGGAGATGGACGCGCCGGGGGAAAACAGGCCGATGTCCCAGCCGGTGAAATCGAAGGTTTCCAGGTTCTGAACCTTCAGCACCTTGGTTTCGCCAAAGGAGACTTCCTGCCCGGCGGAGCGGCCGGAGGCGAGCGCCGCAACCTCGGAAACCGGAAAATTACGCTGCGCCAGGGTTTTAAGAATCTCGCGCCCCACCGCACCGGTGGCACCGACAACAGCAACCCTGTAGGACATGGCGAAACTCCAAGCAAAAAACCAGACAGCCGGGGGTTACGGCGAAACGGCGTGGGGTGCAAGCGCCATGGGTGAATGGCATAAGTGCGGCCAGGCGGGGCTTCCAGCCCGCAAAGCGCTCCGGGTTCGATCCGCCATTAGAATGATGTTGAAAAAATAGCACAATCGTTTATAAATTGGATGGCTGAGGTTTGAATTTAAAACCCGGGGCGAGGGAGAGGGTCATGGGCGGCAATAGCGGTACGCTTGGCGAGTTGGTTGGCAATGTGGCGGCCGCCATCATGGGCATTGCCAGCGCGGTGGACGGGTTTTTGGTCGCAATCATGAACACGCTCGGCATTATTGAGCCGCAGTGGCAGCTCTGCTTCCTCCTTATTCTCATCTCGCTGATGGTCATGTTGATAATGCGCACGCTGGGCGGGTTGTTTGGCTGGCTGGCGCTGCTGTTCGCGGCGGTGCTGGTGCTGCATTATGTGGTGCCTGTGCTGGGCTCGCAGGCCTAAAGCGCCGCAATAACCGGGGGTGGCCTTCATTCCCCCGCCGCGTTTGAAACAGAGGCCACTTATGGCCTTGCTGAGCCGGAAACCCTATGTTACTGCCCCGCCGGGCCTCTCCAGGAGGCGCTGTATTTCAGGGCACGTCAATTAAGAGGCGGGAAGATTTTGGTCGAGATCACGGGCATGGGTATGAACGGCCTTGCCGCGCGCTACGCCGCGGCGCTTTACGCGCTGGCCGCTGAGCGTGGCGCGCTGGACGAGACAATTACCCAAATGAGCGCGCTGGGCCAGTTGATCAAGGCAAATCAGGCGCTGGCCGCGTTGCTTGCCAACCCGCTGACCGATACCGCCAAGGCTGGCCCGGCGCTGGATGAGGCGCTGGCCGCCCAGGGTGTTGGCGTTCTGGTGCGCCATTTCGTTGGCGTTGTCGCGGCGAATCGCCGCCTGCGTGACTTGGCCATGCTCATCGAGGGGTTTGCCGCCTATGCCGCCGCCAAGCGCGGTGAAATTGTTGCAACCGTTACCTCCGCCCATGCCCTTACTGATACGCAGCGCCACCAGCTGCGCGCCCGCCTCGCCGAGTCGGGCCATGGCACGGTCCGGCTGGTGGAACAGACAGACCCGGCGCTGCTGGGCGGCTTGCGGCTGCAAATCGGCGACAAGCTGTACGACACAACTTTAAAATCACGCCTTAGCCGGCTGAATTATTCTCTCAAGGGAGCTGCCTGATATGGAGATCCGTCCTGCCGAAATCTCCGAGATTCTGAAGCGTCAGATCGCGGATTTCGACACTGAAGCCAATGTGGCCGAAACTGGCCAGGTCC
>JAKBCD010000285.1 GCA_021808205.1 Pseudomonadota bacterium
AATGCATGGCGGTGGGGGCCTCGGTCAGCTTCGCTACGTCTAAAAGGGCGGCAATTCCGGGCCGCGCCCGGCGCGCCATCACCCTCAACCCCTGAATCACAAAGGCCCGGTTCAGCCCCGCCAGCGGCATCACGTCGCAAATCGTCGCGAGCGCCACCAGGTCCAGAAATTCGCGCAAATCCGGCTCCGCCCGCGCGGCGAAAAAGCCCCGTTGCCGCAATGTGCGCAGCAGCGCCACGGCGGTAATAAAGGCCACCGCTGCGGCACAGATATGGTGCAGGCCCGAAGCGCAATCCAACCGGTTGGGATTTACCGTGGCGCGAATGGGCGGTGGCGGGCCTTCGGATTTATGGTGGTCCAGCACCACAATATCCACGGCGTTATGCAGCGGCGCGAAGGCGCTATGCGCTGAGGTGCCGCAATCCACGCACACAATCAGCTTAGCACCCCGCCCCGCCATGGCCCGCAGCGCCTCGGTGTTGGGGCCATAGCCCTCCGTCAGCCGGTCCGGCACATGGTAGGTCACTTCGCTGCCAAGCTGGCGCAGCAGCGTCACCATCAGCGCGGTGGAGCAAGCGCCATCCACATCGTAATCGCCAAATATCCCCACCGTCTCGCCTTGCATCACGGCATCGGCCAGGCGGGCGGCGGCCACGTCCATGTCCATCAGGCTGGAGGGGTCGGGCAGCATGGCCCGCAGCGTCGGGTCCAGAAAGGCCGGGGCATGGTCAACACTCACGCCGCGCGCTGCCAGCAGCCGGCCCATCAGCTCCGGAACTCCTAGTTGCTGCGCCAGCCCCTCTCCCTGGCGCTCATGCTGCCCCGGCCGCCATATCCAGCTTTTGCCGGACAGGCTCTGGGTAATGCCGAAAACATGCGAATCCATCCCCCCGCTTCAGCCCGAAACAGCGAGTCGAAGCAAGGCCGTTAGAGTCCGATCGCGCCGCGACTTAAACTTGGAACGATCCAGCTCTAATGGATCAGGATGTAATGCACCGTGTATTGCACCTTCACATGATCATCCTTTGCGTTCGCCGGAAAAGGCGGCAGCGTATTGTCCCGGAACAATTGTTCCCAGGCCTGATCCAGAAAAGGTGACCCGGCGGAATCCAGCAATTTCAAACCTGTCACATGGCCGTGCCGGTCCACGGTGAATTCCACCGTCGCGGTGCCTTCCTGGCCCTGTTCGGCGGCGGCCTGCGGGTAGTAGGCATGCTCCTGCACCCATTTCGTCAATGCCGCATCCCAATCCGGCCCGGCATCGCCCTTCACCGAAAAATCGGATGAGGTGGCTGCCTGCGCATCGGAGGCCGGCAGCGAGAAATTCATCCCTCTCGGCGCCTGCGGGGCGGGCGGCGCCACGGGCGAGACATTGCCGTAACTCATGCCGTTCAGGAACACGTATTGCTGCTGCGACGGTGGCACCTTGTGGGGTTGGGGGCGAGGGGCCGGGTGCGGCGCGGGCGGTGGGTTGGGCAACGCCGAAAGCGGCAAATCTGGCACCTGAATTTCATCCTCGGTCGCGGCCTGAGCCTGCTGAGCTGGCGGCGGCGATGGTGGCGGTGGTGGCGGGGCTTGCACCTGCTGCGGCGGGCCGTTCGTGGTTTTGGGCGGGGCCATGTTCTGCGGGGTGGTGCCACCATTGTCGAACACCACGGAAACGCCAGGCGGGCTTTGCAACTCCTCCTGCGGTGGTTTCACGCGGATCAGCAGAACGGCGGCGATAACCAGCGCATGCAGAAGCAGCGCCGCGCTCCAGGCCCACGGGTTGCGGCGCAGTCTTTCCAGCGGGGGGGCCAGATGCTCCCCGGCCACCAGAATCTCGGAACCGCCAGAGGCGGCTTTGGCCTCAATAGGGGGAGTAGTAATACCCTGGTGGTGGCGGAGGTGCCGCGTAATAGGCCGGTGGCGGGGCATAAGCAGGTGCCACAGGCTGTTGAATCGATTCGCCATGTCCCACCATGCACTGCGCGTAGGCCACATCATAACGGCCCTGGAGGGAATCCGCTGTGCCTTGCGTATTATTGCCTGCCGTGGCCGCGCCGCCAAGCAGGCCAGCACCCGCCCCCACGGCCGCCCCAGCGCCTACATTCCCGGCCAGCGAGCCCAAGGCCGCGCCAACCCCGGCGCCGATCAGCGTGCCTGCCGCCGCCGTCATCGTGGAATTATTCTGGGAGTTCTGCGCCACCTGCCCGCTGTTGGGCATTTGCGAGGCCGCATAGCTCTTGCAATAAGCGTCATCTGCCTGAAACTGGTTCCAGCTTTTGCCCTGGCCTGGCAAGGCCACCACCGTCGGCTGGTTCGGCACCGTTGCCGTGCAAGCCCCCAGAGCGAGCATCGGCACCAGAGCAATTCCCGTTAGTTTCTTTAGCATCTTGAACTCCCGCGCAAGATAAGCGTTATCATAATCAACCTGCTCTAAGGTTTGCCCGTGATCGGAGCAACGCAAGATCCGCGGGCATTACAATTCGTAGCGTTTGCTCAATTTGCCATTCCATTGCGGCAAAAACCTGGCGGCATCAGCCTTCCGCCACACCTTTCAAGAACTCCTTCACCTTGGCGAAGAACCCCTCATGCTCGGGGCTTCCTGAATGATCCCCGGCCGCTTCCTGCTCGAACGTCTCCAGCAATTCGCGCTGACGCCTGGTCAGGTTTTGTGGCGTTTCCACCGCCACCTGAATGAACATATCTCCTCGCTGGGTGGACCGTAGCACTGAGAATCCCTTGCTCCGCAGCCGGAACTGATCACCCGATTGCGTGCCCGCCGGGATCTTCACCCTGGCAGCGCTGCCATCAATCGTCGGCACCTCAATTTCGCCGCCCAAGGCCGCTTGCGCCATGCGCAGCGGCACGCGGCAGAAAATATTGGCGCCGTCACGCTGAAAGATCGGATGTGGGCGGATAGAAACATGCACATACAAATCCCCCGGTGCCGCCCCGCGCGGCCCGGCCTCGCCCTCGCCTGAAAGCCGAATGCGCGTGCCATCCTCCACGCCAGCGGGAATCTGCACCCCCAGCGTGCGCTCGCGCGGCACCGTTCCCGCACCCGAGCACACCCGGCATGGGTTGCGCACCATGCGCCCGGCACCGCCGCAAGTGGGGCAGGTACGCTCCACCACAAAAAACCCCTGCTGCGCACGCACCCGCCCTGCCCCACCGCAGGTGGCACAGGTATCCGCACTGGCCGCCTTGTCCGCCGAGCCGGTACCCTTACAGGCATCGCAGGCCATGCGGGTGGCGACGCGCACATTCGTCTTGGTGCCCGTATAAGCCTCGGTCAGTTCAATCTCGACCGCCGCCTTGACATCAGCGCCGGATTGCACGCCACCGCCACCGCCACGGCGCCCGCCGCCGAACATCTGCTCGAAAATATCACCCAGCCCGCCCTCGAACCCGAACCCGCCACCGCCAAAACCGCCGCCCATGCCGCCATTCTCGAAGGCCGCATGGCCGTAGCGGTCATAGGCGGCGCGCTTCTGCTCGTCCTTCAGGATATCGTAGGCTTCGTTGATTTCCTTGAATTTCTGCTCGGCCTTCCCATCGCCCGGGTTGCGGTCGGGGTGGTACTGCATCGCCAGCTTGCGATAAGCCTTTTTCAGGTCCTCGGCGCCGGCGCCGCGCTCAACCATCAGCACCGCGTAATAATCAAGTTTGGCCATGATGGCGCTTATATCCTCGAAATTCTGCTGAAATGGAAAGTCCCGGAGCTTAGCTCCGGGACCTCGCCCGTCATATCAAACCCGGGTTCACGC
>JAKBCD010000286.1 GCA_021808205.1 Pseudomonadota bacterium
CCCATCTGCTGGAGCATATCCACCCGAAAACGCTGGTGGTGAACAACCCCGCCGCCGTGCGCAACGCGCCGGAGAAGCTGCTGGTAACGCATTTTCCGCAACTTATGCCCCCCACGCTGATCTCCTGGGACCGCGGCGCCATACGGGACTTCCGGGCGCGGCATAAGGACATCATCGTGAAGCCGCTTTTCGGCAATGGCGGTGTCGGCGTGTTCCGCATCAAGCCGGATGACGAGAATCTGGGCTCGCTGCTGGATATGTTCTTCACGGCCTCCCGCGAGCCCCTGATGGTGCAGCGCTACGAGCCCGCCGTGCGCAAGGGGGATAAGCGGATTATCCTGATCGATGGCGAGCCGCTGGGCGCGCTCAACCGCGTGCCGGCGGAGGGGGATTCGCGCTCCAACATGCATGCGGGCGGGGTTGCGGAGCCAACGAAGCTGACGGCGCGGGAGCAGGAGATTTGTGCCGCCATCGGCCCGACGCTGAAGGCGCAGGGGCTGCTGTTCACCGGCATCGACGTGATTGGCGATTATCTGACCGAGATTAACGTGACCTCGCCAACCGGGTTGCAGCAGATCGCGCGGTTCGACGGGGTGAATCTTGCCGCCGCCATCTGGGACAAGATTGAGGCGATCCGCGCCGCAGGCTAATCCAGCTTGCGCAGGATTGGATGATAGGCCCGGCCTTGGTAGACGAGGCCGGAGCTGGATTGGCCGAGATGGATGGCCTGGACCGCGCAAAAAAACACCGTGTGCGTGCCGACATCCACGCTCTGGCTGACCTTGCAGTCCAGGCTGGCGGCAGCGCTTTCCAGCACCGGGGAGCCGGTGGCAAGCCTGATCCAGTCGCCATGGGCGAAGCGCTCGGCCATTGGCAGGTTGCCCTTGCCGGCGAAAATCGGTGAAAGCTCCTCATGCACATGCGTGAGCACGTTCACGCACATGACGCCGCTATTCTTGAAAATTTCATGCAGGCGGCTGGCGCGGTTAATGCAGACCAGCACGGTGGCGGGGTCGTCGGTGACAGAGCAGACGGCTGAGGCGGTCATGCCCGTATCGCCATCCGGCCCTTTGGTGGTGATGATGTTCACCGCGGCCCCCATGCGGGCCATGGCCTCCCGGAAGTCCGATCGGTCGAAGGCTGCATCGGGCATGGGTTGCTGTTCCTCGGGCACGGGATTTTTTAGCCTTTTCCCTTTCGCGGGCGCAAGGCGCGGCCGCGTTGCACGGCAGCATCGCCAAACCGGGCGCGCAATTGGTCGATTGCTTCCTGCCGGGCGCGGCGGCGGGGCGTTGCGGTGTCGGCGAGGTCGCCCTGGTCAGCCAGCGCGGCGTCGGCGAGCGGCGCGGCACCGATGCCGATGAGGCGAAAGCGCGTGCCTTGCGCCTCCCGCGCCAGCAGGGGCTGTGCCGCCTCGAACAGGGTTTCCGCGAGCTGGGTGGGGGCGGGCAGGCGCAGGCTGCGGGTGCGCAGCTGAAAATCGGCGGTTTTCAGCTTCAGGACCACCCCGGCGGCGGCCTGATCCTCCCGGTGCAGGCGCCGGCCGAGCTTTTCGCAGAGCGGCCAGAGCGCAGCCTCCAGGGAGGTTGGATCTGAAATATCATTGTCGAAAGTGGTTTCGGCGCTGATGGATTTGCTCTCCCGCTCCGGGCGGATGGGCCGGGTATCTTGCAGGCGGGCGCGGGCCACCAGCGCCATGCCTTCAGGGCCCAGCCGTGCGGCCGTGCCTTCATCCAGGGCTGCCAGCTGGCCGATGGTGACAATGCCATGCGCCTCCAGCCGCTTGACCTGAGCTGGGCCAATGCCGGGCAGCAGGCTGGCTTTTTCCTGTGCCAGCAGTGCCGCTGCTTCCTGGCCCATAACGGTGAAGCCGCGCGGCTTGCCTCGTTCAGCCGCCAGCTTTGCCAGCATCCTGTTACGGGAAAGACCGATGGAGATGGTGATGCCAAGCTCGGCCTCTACGCGCCGGGCCAGGCGGGAGAGCACGATGGCGGGCGGGGCGCCATGCAGTGTTTCCGTGCCGGATAGGTCGAGGGCTGCTTCATCGATGGAAAGCGGCTGCACCAGCGGGGTGAGGGTTTCCAGCATGGCCCGCATCTGGCGGGAAACGGCGGCATATTTGGCAATGTCAGGCGGCAGCACCACCGCTTGCGGGCAGAGCTTGCGGGCCTTGAACATGGGCATGGCGGAGCGCACGCCGTAAAGCCGGGCGATGTAGCAGCAGGTGGAGACAACGCCGCGCACACCGCCGCCGATGATCAGCGGCTTGTCGCGCAGCGCCGGGTGGTCGCGTTTTTCCACCGCCGCGAAGAAGGCATCGCAATCGATATGCGCGATGGCAAGCGTGAACAGTTCCGGATGGCGGACAATGCGCACACCGCCGCATTTGTGGCAGGCAGGGCCTTGCACAATCGTATCGCAATCACGGCAGAGGGCGGGCATTTCAGCCCGCCTTTGGTGAAGTGACCCGACGGCGGAGGATGAAATTTATAGTTGGCGCCGCGATATTTTTAAAGCGAGCTGTCATCGATGACATATGCCGAGGTGATGCCGCCGTCGATCGTATAAGCGGAGCCGGTGATGAAGCTGGCTTCATCAGAGCCAAGAAATGCCACGAGATTTGCGATTTCGGAGGGGGCTGCGAGCCGACCCATCGGCATGTAACGGCGGCGCAGTTTCCAGGCTTCCTCATCGGTCAGAAACGCCTTCACCAGGGGTGTGGCGGTGGGGCCGGGGCAGATGGCGACAACGCGCAGTTTTTTGCGCGCGTACATGATGGCGAGTTCACGTGTCATTGCCAGTACGCCGCCTTTAGCCGCGGTGTAGGCAATCTGCGGAAAGGCCGAGCCGACAAGTGCGACGATGGAGGCGGTGTTGATTATGACGCCATTGCCCGATTGCAGAAGATACGGCAGCCCGGCCTTGCAGCAGAGAAACACCGAGGTGAGATTGACCGCGATGGTTTTGTTCCAGGCGGCAAGCGGGGTTTCCACCGGGCCCGTATCGTCGTTCAGGCAGATGCCAGCATTGTTGAACAGCACATCCAGCCCGCCGAAGGCCGCAGCACCTTGGGCGAACATCGCCGTACAGGCGGTTTCGTCTGTCAGATCACCGATGACTGTTGTGGCCTGCCCACCCGCGGATTGTATGGCCGCTTGTGTGGCGGTGGCGGCTTCGGCGCTGATATCCGCGCAGATGACGCGCGCGCCCTCGGCGGCGCATTTCTCCGCCGTGGCGCGGCCAATGCCGCCGCCCGCGCCGGTAATGAACACGCGTTTGTCTTTCAGGCGCATGAGAGGATCGCTTTCAATTGAGCGGTGAGCGGTTCGCCCGGCGCGAACACGCCATCAAACGCGGCGGTGCCGACGGTAAAGCCGTCTGCTCCGGCTTCCGCCAAGGCCGCGATGCGGGCGGGGCTGTCCACCCCGCCGGCGCAGATCAGCGTTCTGCATTTCAGCCCGCTGCGTGCGGCGCGCACCAGCACCAGCGGGTCGGCTTCAACCGCGCGATAGGCCAGCAGGTCAGCTCCCGCGCAGCCCAGGGCCACGAAAGCGGCGCAATGGGCTTCCACCTCTGCTGCCCCGCCGCCAAGCTGGGTGGGGTGGCCAAAGGGCAAGCCAGGGAAGGGGTAATATTCCACGTTGCTGCCCGCGAGAATATCGAGCGTTTCCACCACCTCGGTTCCGCCCAGCAGCCTGTCCACCCCCAAAGCGCGGCCGATGCGCGCGGATTGCAGCGCGG
>JAKBCD010000287.1 GCA_021808205.1 Pseudomonadota bacterium
GGCCAGCTCGAAATTATGCTTCGAATAATCCCGCTCGGCGCGCAAAAACACATCGCCATAGGAAACACCCTGGCCGTTGAAATCCAAATCGTACACGTTCTCCACGCCCTGCACATACATGGCCAGGCGCTCCAGCCCGTAGGTGATCTCAGACGATGGCGCCACGCAGGCAATGCCGCCCACCTGCTGAAAATAGGTGAACTGCGTCACCTCCATGCCGTCGCACCACACTTCCCAGCCCAGCCCCCAGGCGCCCAGCGTCGGGCTTTCCCAGTCATCCTCCACAAAGCGTATGTCGTGTTTGCGGCGGTCTATGCCGATAGCGTCGTAGCTCTCCAGCAGCAGGTCCTGGATATTATCCGGGCTTGGCTTCAGCAGCGCCTGATATTGGTAATAATGCTGCAACCGGTTCGGGTTTTCGCCATAGCGCCCGTCCGATGGCCGGCGGGAGGGCTGCACATAAGCCGCCTTCCAGGGCTTCGGCCCCAAGGCGCGCAGCGTGGTAGCGGGGTGAAAGGTTCCGGCCCCCATCTCCACATCATAAGGTTGGAGAATCACACAGCCCTGCCTGGCCCAGAACGCGTGCAATGTCAGAATGATGTCCTGGAAGCTCTTCGGCTTGCCTTGGGTGGTTTGGACTGTCATGGACCTTTTGTTAAACTGACGCACCGCAGCAATACGGCCCCGCACGGGTAAGAGCAACCGCGAAGGACGGCAAATGGGCATAACAGCACAGTGCAAACCGCAAGACTGGGCCGGGCTGGCGCTGGCCACCCTGCTGGGCGGCGGAGCCTTCGCGTTCAGGCAATTGGCCATCGTGCCCCGCGCCACGGTGGGCATCTGCGCCGCATCCTCAGCGCCGGGCTGGTGCACGCCGCGCGGCTGGGATCTGCTCGGGCAATATTACGGCGCCTTCGGCTGGGCAGCGCTCGCGGCGGGGGTACTGGCGTTTGTCTGGGGCCAACGCATAATCGCAGGGCTGGCCATCGGCCTCGGCATTGCTGCGGTGGTGAATTATAACGGCACGCAGGGCATCGTCGGCGCCGCTTTGGGGCTGGTGGCATGGCTCAGCCTGCTCACCGGCCGGCCGGGGTGGGGGCGCTTATAGCCCCAGCTTGCCCATCGCCAGAAATTTCTCCCGGCGCTTCATCTTCAGCGCCTCAGGCGTATGGCCTTGCAACGGCACAAGGGCTGCCTCCACCGCATCACCCAGCGCCGCAAGGGCCGCCTCAGGGTCACGGTGGGCGCCGCCCATCGGCTCAGGCACGATCTCGTCGATCAGCCCCAGCTTCCTCAAATCCTGCGCGGTAATGCGCATGGCCTCCGCCGCCACAGCGGCCTGGCCAGCGTCTCGCCAGAGAATGGACGCACAGCCCTCCGGCGAGATCACCGAATAAATCGCGTGCTCATACATCAGCACCGCATTGCCAGCCGCGAGCGCGATGGCGCCGCCAGAGCCGCCCTCACCGATAATGGTTGCCACCAGCGGCACCGGCGCGTCCAGGCACGCTTCAATCCCGCGCGCGATAGCCTCGGCCTGGCCTCTGGCCTCGGCCTCAATGCCCGGAAAGGCGCCGGAGGTATCCACAAAAGTGAGAATCGGCAAGTTGAACTTTCCTGCCAGCTCCATCAGCCGCCGTGCCTTGCGGTAGCCCTCGGGCTTGGCCATGCCGAAATTATGCTTAAGGCGACTTTCGGTATCGGTCCCCTTCTCGGTGCCGATCACCATCACCGCATGGCCCCTGAAGCGCCCCATGCCGCCCACAATGGCGGCATCGTCCGCATAGGCGCGGTCGCCCGCCAGGGGGGTGAATTCCTCGATCAGCGCGGCAATCACGTTCAGCGCCTTCGGGCGTTCGGCGTGGCGGGCAACTTGCGTTTTCTGCCAGGGGCTCAGCCTGGCATAAATCGCCCGCAGCTGTGCATCAGCCTTGGCGGAAAGCTTGGCCACCTCCTCGGCGATGTTGATTTCGCCGGGGGCGGCGGTCATCTGCCGCAAATCCTCGATCTTGCTCTCAAGCTCGGCGACGGGCTTTTCGAATTCCAGGTACTGACGCATGGAGCCGGGCATTAGCACATATCGGGCCGGAGGGAAGCCTGGCCCTCACGCGGGCGGCTGTTCCGCCTTCATCAGATCACGGATCTCGGTCAGCAGCGCCTCGGTTGGTGTCGGGCCGGCGGGGGCTGGCTTGGGCGCCTGGTAGATTTTCTCGATCAGCCGGACCATCCAGAAAATGGCCGCCGCGACGATGAGAAAATTGATGATGGCGTTGATGAACAGGCCATAATTAATCGTCACGTCTCCGGCCTTCTGCGCGTCCGCCAGAGTAAGCGCGGGCTGCCCCCGCAGAATGATGAAATGGTTGGAAAAATCCACCCCGCCGGTAATCAGCCCGATCACTGGGTTGATGATATCCTTCACCAGCGAACCGACAATGCCGGTGAACGCCGCGCCAATCACGACACCCACCGCCAGATCGACCACATTGCCCCGCATGATGAAGGCTTTAAAATCGTCCACCCAGCCCGGCTTTTTGAGCTGCACGGAAAATTTTGACGTATCAGACATCACGGCCTCCACTGCTGTTTTACCGCAACATGTACGCTCTGCCCCGCGCGCCGCAACCCTTTTTCAGGCATGTGCGACGGTCGCGCGCAACCGGCCTGAACAATTCGAAACTTGCGCGGCGCGGGCCGGGTCTGAAACAACCGCCCAACCAAGCAGGAGATTCGCATGTTGAGACAATGGCTGATGCTCGCCATGGCCCTCGCCCTTACCGGGTGCGGCCACGGCACCGGGCGCACCTCTGGCACCGCGGCGGGGGGTGCGGCCACCGGCGCGCTCATTGGAATCGTCGGCGGGCCCATCGGCATGGTGGTGGGGGCTGGCATCGGCGCCGGGGCGGGCGCGCTGGCCGGGTCCAACACCACGCCCAAGCAGGTTAATCTTGGCCAGGCGCCTTGGGACAAGCAAGATGCCCCGCAGGCCGCCCAACCCCAAAACTAAGCCGCCAGCGCCTTTTCCACCGGGCGCAGCGTTAGCCCCAGGGCCGCCGCCACGGCGGGGTGGGTAACTGCCCCGCCCTGCACGTTTAAGCCCTCGCGCAGGTGCTTGTCATCACTCAGCGCCCGCTTCCAACCCTTGTCCGCCAAGGCGAGAATAAAGGGCAAGGTTGCGTTGTTCAGCGCGAAGGTGGAGGTGCGGGCCACACCGCCCGGCATGTTCGCCACACAATAATGCGTCACCCCATCCACCACATAAACCGGCTCAGAATGGGTGGTGGCGCGGGAGGTTTCCGTGCAGCCGCCCTGGTCTATCGCCACATCCACAATTACCGAGCCGGGGCGCATGGTTTTCAGCATCGCCCTGGTCACGAGCTTGGGTGCGGCCGCACCGGGGATCAGCACCGTGCCAATCACCAAATCCGCCTGCGGCACCAGCCTGCCCACCATGTCCTTGGTTGAGAAAGCGGTTTTCACCCGCGTGCCAAAGGTGGCGATAATCCGGCGCAGCACATCCGGCGAGCGGTCCACCACCGTCACATCCGCCCCCAGCCCCACGGCCATCAGCGTGGCATTGGTGCCAGAAACACCGCCGCCCAAAATCACCACGTTCGCGGGCGCCACACCCGCCACGCCGCCCAGCAGCATGCCCGGGCCGCCATAGGCGTTTTCAAGATACTGCGCCCCCACCTGCACAGACATCCGCC
>JAKBCD010000288.1 GCA_021808205.1 Pseudomonadota bacterium
TCTCGGCCAGAAACGCATCATTCCAACCCCCTGCCACAATTTCAAAATTCCCTGCATCCACCTGCGTTGCTGCTGGCATCGCGCGCACCAGCTTGGCATCGCGCTCCGGGCTTGAAACAACCCTGAACCCAACCAGCCCGCGTGTGAGCATCGCAATTTGCGCCGCCCCCGCCTGTCCGGGGTCCTGCGGCAAAGAAATCATCGTCCCCACCCCATCCAGCCGCGCGGTATCCTTAATTGCGGCCTCCACCTGCGCAGGCGAGCCCTGCAACCGTCTCACGTCCAGCACCACCAGCCGGTCATCTTCGGTCATGCCCAGCTTCAGCCCCACCGTATAATCCGGCCGCCGTCCTGGCCCCGGCTGGCTTGCCGCAAGGTCCCAGGCCCGCACACTCATCTTCACATCCGGCGCCGCCGCCAGCCTGGTCACCGCACCCACACGAAAGAGCCCACTCTCCCGCGCTTTCGGCGCCTGCTGATACATGGCCGCGAAGGCCCGCTCGCCCACTTCACGGCGGCGCCGTTCCAAATCTTCCGTGCTTTGCAAGGCCGGCCACAACGCCTCGCCAACACCGCGCCCCAACTCGTCCCCAGCCTCAGCCAAAGCGGGCAGCCGCAAACACCGCCATCCGCCCTCCGTCGCCAGCAGCCGTCCAGCCAGATCATCCTCGTGCCAGCGCGTCATAATCAGCACAATCCGCCCGCCCGGCTTCAACCTCGCCGTCAATTCCGCGCGGTACCAGTCGAACAGCATGTCCCGCTGTACCTGGCTTTCCGCTTCGGCCCAGTTCTTCACCGGGTCGTCGATCACAATCAGATCCGCCCGCCGTCCGGTAATCGGCCCGCGCACCCCGGCGGAGAAATATTCCTCTCCCCCCGCCAATGAGAATTTTGAAGACGCCTTCGCCGCCTTCGCAATCTCAACGCCCAGTAAATCGCCGTGCTTCGCCAAGGTTGCCCGCACTCGCCCGCCGAAATAATGCGCCAGAGACGCCGTATGCGCCACGGCGATCACCTGCGCGCCTTTGCCCCGCGCCATGAACCAAGCCGGAAACAACACCGACCCATAGGTTGACTTGGCCGAGCCCGGCGGCATCTGCACCATCAGCCGGTCGCATGTTCCGCCGGCTACATCCTGCAAATGCCGGATCAGCAATTCATGATGTGGCGCAGGGCTCTGCCCCACATCGCTCATCGCCCGGCGGGAAAATTCCAAAAACCCCGCCGCTTCGCTTAGCCTTTTGATGAAGTCCCCGCCGTGTTCAGTAGAACCATTGTGGAAAGATGTGTACGTCAAACTGGGGCAGGTGGGCAATCATAAAATAACATAAAGTTAGAAAAACTATCTTTTTGCCAACCCCTCCTGAATCAGCTTGATCGCCTGCCCATGCCAGCGCTGCACGGATTTATGATCCGCCCCCAGCACCTCGCCCAGCCGCCGCCAGGGGAAAAGATGCCGCCCCGTTAGCGGGTGCACCAGCGCCCGCGCCCCGGCAATCCGCCGCAGCACATATTGCTTTTCGGGAACAAAAAGCAGCCACCCGAAGGCTTCATCCATCCGTGTCACCGTGGCCGCGCACGGCGCTGGCGGCTTCATTTTCGCACTCTCCCAGCCGTAGGCTTCCAACGCCGTATGCACCACATCCATCTTTGTTGTGCGCAGTCCAGTGGAATACCCGCGTGAGGGCATCGCCAGCATCGCCGCGCCCGCCTCTTCCAATCGTTCCACAATCTCTTCAGCGGTCATCATAGTTCGTCTCCATCCGGAAAAGGCGCATCCGTCAGCAACCCCCAGGTCAACGGGTGCCCCGCCCGCAATGGCGGCCTGCCAGGGTCGTCCAACCCATCCTCATCGCGGCTTTTCATCACCGGCGCCGGGCGTAACGGCAGCGCCGCGTTCAAGCGCCGGCCCCGCTCAATCACTGTATTTCTCGACAGCCCCAACTCCTTGCCAATCGCCGCCCACGTGCCCCCCCCGTGGCGCATATCAACAATCACTTTGTCAGCTGCCTGCGTCCAAACCCTTGCCTGCGGCATGTCATCCTCCATCTGCCCGGCATACGTTAGTCATACTAACAATTGACGTCAAGAAATACTAACATTGAGTTTGCCCCTCGGCGTGTTAGAATGGCTGTATGGCATCAAAGAAACACCCCCCCGCAGAAACCGTCGGGGCGCGGATCAGGGCGTTACGCCTCGCCGCGGGCATGACTCAAGACGAATTCGCGGACAAGCTTAACGTTTCCCGCTCCGCCATCGCGCAATGGGAAACCGACCGCGCAGGCCAAGTCCGTGAAAACATGGAGAAAATAGCGAAGATCCTGAACACTTCGCTCGGTTATCTGGTTTCAGGTGAGACCGGCTCCCTGCTGGGGGACGAACTCGCCCTCATGCGGCTTTACCGCGCCTGCTCGCAGGAAGACCGCCGGATGCTTCTGCTCACCGCCCGCCGCCTGGCGCGCAGCTAGAGCGGAATCCGTTCACATTGGTGCATAGCCTGCGGCCTTGAAGTAGTTTTTGGCTTCGTCTGGCGTGAATTCTGGAATTGCCTTTGCGATGGTTTCCCAGAGTGCCGGGATTGTTCGGGCGGCCTGTTTGCGCAGGATTGCCTTGAGCTTTGAAAATGCATTTTCGATGGGGTTGAGATCGGGGGAGTAGGGCGGCAAGTAGAGCAGCGTGGCGCCGGCGCTTTCGATTGCGGTACGCACGTCCAGTGGCCGGTGAGCGGGAAGATTGTCCATCACGACGATGTCGCCGGGGTACAAGCTTGGCACCAGTACCTGCTCGACATAAGCCTGGAACATTTCCCGGTCCATGGGGCCGTCGAGCAGCATCGGCGCGGTCATGCCCTCAAGCCGCAGGACGCCGCTGAAAGTCGTGGTCTTCCAGTGTCCATGCGGTACGGCTGCCACGCAACGCCGACCACGCTTGGCCCACCCGCGCAGACGCGCCATCTTCGTCGTGGCACCAGTCTCATCAATAAAGACCAAGCGTTCGGCTGCAAGATCAGGCTGTGCCTGGCGCCAGGCCGCGCGTTTGGCTACGACGTCGGGCCGCTCCTGCTCGGCGGCGTGCGCCGTTTTTTTGAATGTCATGCCGTGGCGATCGAGAAACCGCCACACACTGCTCGGCGCAAACCGTGCGCCATGGCGACTGCTCAGCAAGGCGGATAATTCGACCAACGTGATATCAACCTTGGCCTCGATCGCAGCGAAAATCACCTCACGGTAGCCCTCAATCCGCCGCGAACGCCGGTCCCCGCCCTGCCGCTGCGCGCCGATGCATCCGCTGGCCCGCCAAGCCTGCAGCCAACGTACCGCGCTCGATACGCCAACCCCATACCGTGCCGCAGCCGCACGGCACGATGCGCCACCTTCAACGGCCGAGATCACACGCAAACGAAGGTCTTCCGAAAGGGAACGTACCATGCCCACTGGCCTCCAAACCCAGCAAACAAAGTGAATCAAATCCAAACCGTGTCGCGCAAGGATAATGATCCAATCAGATCAGATTTGGCTCTAGCTCACTCCTCCCCAGGCTGTAGCAGCCGCAACTCCCGATAAACCCCGCTTTCCCGCGCGAAATTGCGGTTATAATACGGGTCCCTGGGCAGCACGGCCTTATGCCGTTGCAGCATCACCTCGTTTTCGAACATGAACCGCGCCAGCTTGGCATGGTTGAAATCATCGCCCCGGCTAACGCTTTCCCGG
>JAKBCD010000289.1 GCA_021808205.1 Pseudomonadota bacterium
GCCCTGCTGCACCAGCACCTCATGGCCCTTGGCCACCAGCTCGTGCACGGCCCCTGGCACCATGCCAACGCGGTCTTCATGATCCTTGATTTCCTTGGGCACACCGATGCGCATTTGCTTTCTCCCGAAAGGCCGGATCACCCCGGCCGAATTATCTTCGAACAATACGGCAATTCTCACGCCATTTTCCTCGGATTTTGGGGGTTGCGCAGATAATTATCAGCGATAAATTCTAATAGTCAGAAATTTATGAGCATAAAATTTCATGCTGAACCTGGACGAAACCGACCGTAAAATCCTCAACGCCCTCCAGCACGACGGGCGGCTCTCAAATATTGATCTGGCGGAGAAGGTGAATCTCTCCCCCTCCGCCTGCCTGCGGCGGCTGCATCTGCTGCTGCAGGGGCATCTTGTAGCCGGCACGCATCTGGTGCTGGACCAGAAAGCCGTGGGTTTCCCTGGCACGGCCTATGTGTTCATCACGTTGGAAGGTCAGGACCGTAAATTGCTGGATGCGTTCGAGGCGCGGGTAAAGCTGATCCCGCAGGTGCAGGAATGCTATCTGCTGGCGGGCCAGGCGGATTATCTGCTGCGCGTGGTCTATAACGGGGCGGAGGATCTGGAGCGGCTGCATTCAGAGGTTCTCACCCGCCTGCCCGGCATCCGGCGCGTGCAATCCACCCTCACTTTGCGCACGGTCAAACGCACCACCGAGCTGCCTTTGTAACAACTAAGCAAAAAGTCAGAAAATCTTAAGTCAGCGTTTACTCTACCAGCGGTAGCAATAGCTGGCAGCATACACCTCGGCCACCACCTCCAGGATAATGCTGCCGGGTGGCGGGCCATGGTGGCCCGCCGTCCGTAGGCTGTCCGGCGTCAGGCGCCCGCCAGGGTCATGCCCTCAATCCGCAGCGTTGGCGCATCGGTGCCACGCTTGAACTCAAGGTCGCTCGCCGGGGTTAAATTCAGGAACATATCCTTCAAATTCCCGGCGATGGTGAATTCCGCCACCGGTTCGGCAATCTGCCCGTCCCGGATCATGAACCCCGCCGCCCCGCGCGAATAATCTCCGGTGAGGCCGTTGATGCTGGAGCCCATCATCTCGGTCACGTACAGCCCCTCGGCAATGTCGGCCATCAGCTGCGCGGGCGTCATCTGCCCTGGCTCCATATAGAAATTGCTCAAGCCCCCGGCATGGCCGTTGGTTTTCAGCCCCAGCTGGTTAGCGGAACGCGTATCCAGCACCCACTCCGTCAGCCGCCCACCCTCTATAAAATTCATCCGCTTCACGCGCTGGCCTTCACGGTCAAAGGGGCGGGAGCGGCGGCCGCGTACCCGCAACGGGTCATCGACAATATTGATGCCCGCCGCGAAGACCTGCGCGCCCATGGCATCCTTCAGGAAAGAGGTGCCGCGGGCGATGGAGGCGCCAGAGATGGCACCAGCAAGATGGCCAAGAATGGAGCCCGCCACGCGCGGGTCGAACAGCACCGGCAGTCTCGCCGTGGCCGGGCGCCTTGGGTTCAGCCGCGCCAACGCGCGGGATGCAGCATTGCGGCCAAGCCGCGCGGCATCGCCCAGATCCGCGCCATGAATCGCGCTGTCGTAATCGTAATCGCGCTGCATCGCCGTACCGGCACCGGCAATGGCGGTGACGGAAACGCTGTGCGATGAGCGTGCATATTCGCCCAAAAACCCGTGGCTGGTGGCCAACACGGAGATGGAGCGCGACCAGGAGGCGGAAGCGCCTTCTGAATTGGTGATGCCCGCCACTGAAAGCGCCGCCTCTTCCGCCAGGGTAGCGCGCTCGATCAGCACATCCGCACTTGGCTCTACCGGGTCGTCCAACTCCAGAAACGCGGCATCGGGCGCGGGAGGCGCATAGGGAATTTCGGCGTAGGGGTCTTCTGGCACCACCTTGGCCATCGCCACCGCCTGCTCGGCAAGGCGGGCAAACGCGCCATGGTCGATGGAGCTGGCGGAAACGCTGGCCGAGCACCGGCCCAGGAACACCCGCAGGCCAAGCTCCGTGGTCTCGGCGCGCTCGGTTTCCTCTATCTTGCGCAACCGGCGCTGAATGCCGACGGACGTGCCTTCATACAGCCCCACCTCGGCAACATCGGCACCCGCTCGCTTCGCTGCCTCCAGCAGGGCGGCGGCGGCGTCCGCAAGCACGCTCACGCCGCCAGCCGGTCGATAATGGCTGAGAATTTCGGCACCTGCCCCACCGGGCCAATGGTGGCCAACGTGGGCTTCTGCCGGAAAATCTTGGTCCCCACCGCGCTTATGTCATCCACCGTCACGGCGTTGATCTTCGCCACGGTTTCCGAAACCGGGATGATCCGCCCGAACACCTGCCATTGCCGGGCCAGCTGCTCGCAGCGGCTGCCGGTGGATTCCAAGCTCATCAGCAGCCCGGCCTTCAGCTGCGCGCGCGCCCGGTTCAGCTCCGCCTCGCTCACCGCGCGCTGTACCTTCTCCAGCTCATCTAGCGTCACGGGGATCAGCTCCGCCGCCTCTGACTCGCCAGTGCCCGCGTAAATCCCAAACAACCCGCCATCTTCGGCCGGGGCGGTAAAGCTGTAGATGGAATAAACCAGCCCGCGCTTCTCGCGGATTTCCTGAAACAGCCGGGAGGACATGCCACCCCCCAGCAGGGTGGAAAGCAGCATGGCGGGGTAATAATCCGCCTCGCCATAAGCCGGTGAATCAAAACCCAGCACAATATGCGCCTGGTCCAGATCCCGCAGTTCCCGGTACTCGCCGCCCATGTAATCGGCGGGCATGGGCGCGCTGCGTTCGGCTTTCGGCAAATCCGCGAAATGCTTCGCCGCCAGTTCCACCACCTGCTCATGGTAAAGATTGCCGCTGGCGGCGATGACCATGTTCTCCGGCGTATAATGCTGGCGCATGAAGCCGGGCAGCGCCTCGCGCTTCATGGTGCGGATAATCTGCTCCGTGCCCAGCACCGGGCGGCCCATCGGCTGGGCAGGGTAAGCCGCGGTCTGGAAATGATCGAAGATGATATCGTCTGGCGTGTCGTTCGCCTGGCCGATCTCCTGCAAAATCACGCCCCGCTCGCGCTCCAGCTCCTCCGGCTCGAAGGTCGAGTGGCAGAGAATATCGCCGATGATATCGGCGCCCAAGGCGAGGTCTTCCTTCAGCAGCTTCACGTAATAGGCCGTTTGCTCGCGGGAGGTATAGGCATTGATATGCCCGCCGACATTCTCGATCGCCTCGGCGATATCGGCGGCGGAGCGTGACTCGGTACCCTTGAAAGCCATGTGTTCAAGAAAATGCGCCACCCCGTTCTCGGCGGCGGTCTCGTGCCGGGTTCCGGCCCCCACATAGGCGCCAAGAGACACGGTCTCCACCCGCTCCATGCGCTCGGTCAGCACGGTGAGGCCGGAGGGGAGTGTGGTGATAGATACCTGTTCAGGCATTGCTGTTCCTGTTCGCAAAATTCCGCACCAGGGTTTCGATCGCGGTCAGATCGGCCGGGGCGCGGGTGAAAATCTCTTCCCTGTCATATAGGTCGGAAAGATGCGGCGGTAGGGGCGGGCGGCTGCCCACCGCTTTTTCGATGGCATCCGGGAACTTGGCCGGGTGGGCGGTGGCAGCACAGATCACCGGCATTCCCACCGGCCCGCAATCCCGCCCCGCTGCCAGGCCAATCACGCTATGCGGGTCCGCCAGATATTC
>JAKBCD010000290.1 GCA_021808205.1 Pseudomonadota bacterium
CACCGCGGCGGCACCACCGCCGCCAATCTCCAGCGCGCCGGTGGCGCTCAGCGTGCCCGCTATATCCGCCACACTGCCCGCGCCGCCCGCCACGGGCGCCAGCAGCACATTGCCGGACACGCCAAAACTCTGCCCCTCCACCACCAGCGTGCCGGCACCGCTGGCATCGCCCAGCGTCACATTTCCCCCCAGGCTCACTGTGGCGGCGGGGCCAAACAATGCCGTACCGCTGCCATCAACCAGCAACCCCGTGCCGGCATAACCGCCTGCCCGCAATATATCTTCAAAATCGGCGGCGCCGCTTACCTCCACCCCAGCCACATCTAGCGCCTGGGTAACCTGCCCAAATCCACCCGCTGGACCGTAAGAGACCATATCCGCCGCCGTAAGCCCGGCGCCGGAATAAGCCGAGACAACACCGGCGCCACCCGGCGCAACAATAATTCCGCCCTGTATACCGGCCAGCTCTCCGGTATTGCTGGAGAAAACAACCGCACCCGCCGCCCCGGTGCCCAGATATTCAACACTCGCCAGGCTGGCGTTGATCTCGCCCACACTATTGCCGGTAAGGGTGATGCTGCTGGCAAACCACCCGCCACCGCTGCTCAGGCTGCCCTGCGTGGCGGTCAGTGTCAGGGCCATGTTCTGCGTGCCACTGGTGGCCGCATTTATACTTACCCCCAGCAGCGGCTGCGGCACACCGGCCGTGGCGGCAAGGGCGTTGCCCTGCGTTACAGACGCCACAGTGCTACGCATGAATATTTCCTCATCGCCCTGCGCATCCTTGCCAACGGCTGGGGCAAGACCAGAAGCGATAGAGGTGTGGATGGTGTAGGTTACGGTATTGCCGAATAAATCCAGCCCGGCCATTTGGAACGACATAGAACTGATATTATAAATGCTGATACTCGCCAGATCTGGAAAAATCAGCGCGTCGCCCACGGTAAAACCAGTGATGGTGCCGTAGAAATCCTGCGGCTCGGAGATAATGAAGGCACCGCCCGTGCCGCCCAGCGTGCTGGCGTAGCCACCGGTAATGCCGCCGCTGCCAGCCCCGGCGAAATTCAGCGTCACACCCGTATCGACCAGCAGCGGCGGGGTGGTGAATACGCCATAGAGCGAAGAAACCGGCCCCAGCACCATCACCCCGCCGCCGCCTACCTGCAGCAACGCATCGCTGGTCACCCAGCTCGCGTCTATCTCCAGCGTCTCGCCGCCCAGCGCCTGCAGCGTGCCGCCCTCAATCACCCCGCCCTGGCTGAAATTACCCACACGAAGCGTGCCATTGCCCTGCATAATGGCACCGCTGCCCATGTTCAGCCCAACATCCAGCGAATTATTCGCGGCGCTGTAAAGCGTCAGCCCATTGGTAAATTCCAGCCGCGACGATGCCGCCATGGTCAGCCCATTGAGCAATGTCATCGCCCCGCCCGCCAGCATTGTGCCGGTCAGGCTCATCTCATTGGCGGACAAAGTGCCAAAATCGGCGGAGCTGCCATTCAATGCCATATTGCCATAGGGCGTTTCCAGCACGGCGCCGGGCGCAATCTCCACGCTCCCGCCCGCGAGGTTGCCGAGAAAACTCTCCACGCCGCTGGCCACGCTCAGCGTGCCGGCAAATGTTTCGCCCGTGGTCACCAGGCTCTGCGTGCCCAGCGCGAAACTGCCATCCGCTCCCGCCGTGCCCGCGGTGGTAATGGTCAGCCCGCCATGGGTAACACTTACCGGCAGCACGCCAGACACGTTGAACAGATCGTAGTTAAGCTGCTGATCGCTCACCGGCCCCAGATATTCCAGCCCCGCCAGCAGCGTGTTCAGCGCGGCAATTTCATCGGCCGTCAGGGTCAGCTCGATGGTGCCCGAGCCAAGCCCGCTCACCGCCATGCCGCTCATGGCGGAATAGCCGGGCAGAAACAGCACACCCGCATCCACCGAGAGGGTGAGGCTCAGCGTTTCTTCCTTGCCCAGCCCCATTGCGGCAAGCCCTCCGGCAGCGGGGTCGGCAAGTATAAGGCCGGATAGAGTGGTGAGCGAATTGGGCTGCGCCGTCATCGAAACAGGCGGCGCCGCGAAAGCCGGGCCGGCAGGCGCCGCCACATCCACCAGCAGATTGCGCGAAACGCCGGCCGCCGCACTATCCGTGGCCGAAACAACCAGCGTGTCCCCGGCAGCCCCGGCCGGCTCGATGAGCTGCAGCGACGATACCGCCATATCAATCTGCGCCTGCGTGCCAGTCAGGCTCAAGCTGTTATTAGAGGTTACCAGCGTGGCGCCGCCACTATTGCCAACGCCAATCACCGCCCCCGCATCAGCGGCGGTTATTTGTAACGAAATTGTATCCCCCGCCCCAGCGCCAGTCAGGCTTATTTGCGGCCCCAGCCCGTCCAGCGACGAGAAGCTGCCAGTGCCGCCCAGAACGGTGAGCGTGGCGGGAACAGAGAGGGTAAGTTGTGCGGTCACACACCGAAAAATATACAATCTTAGAAATTATACAATGCAAAGTTGACAACTTTAAGATGCATATTTTCTTCCTGACGGCAAAATCTTGAATACATGGCCATGGCCCCGGCGGCTTTGCCGCCCCATACTAGGCAGCATGAAGACCGTGCATAAAAAACCCAAGGCCAAGGCCGCGAAACCAGCCGAATCCGCTGCCCATGCGCCCCTGCCCAGCCGCGACTCCATCAAGCGGTTCCTGGCCGAGGCCGGGCGCAAGCTGCATATGCGCGACGTGGCCCGCGCCTTCTCAGTGGCGCCGGAGGACAAAAAAGCCCTGCGCGGTATCCTGAAAAGCCTGGAGGCCAGCGGCGATGCCGAGCGCGCCGGACGCAAAACCTATACCGAGGCCGGACACCTGCCAGAAAACGCCATGGTGGAGGTTACGGGCATAGACCGTAACGGCGATGCCATTGCCCGCCCCGTGGTGTGGGACGGCCCAGGCCGCCCGCCCGTCATCTTCATGCAGCCCGAGGCCAAGGGCCAGGCCGCCCTGGCGCCCGGCGCGAAAGTGCTGGCCCGGCTGCGGCGCATCAGCGGTGACAAATACGAGGGCCGCACGCTCAAGCGCGTTACCGGCCATACGGGCAGCATTATCGGCGTGTTCCACGGCACCGCCGAAGGCGGACGAATCGAGCCGACCGATAAACGCCAGAAAACGGAATGGATCGTCCCCGGCACGGAAAGCGAAGGCGCGATCGAGGGCGAAATCGTCCGCGCCGAGCCATTGCCCGGCAAGCCCTTTGGCCCGCGCCTCGCGCGCATCAAGGAGCGTCTTGGCGCGCTGGACGATGCGCGCTCGGTCAGCCTCATTGCCATCGCCCAGCATGGCATCCCCATGGAATTCCCCGATGACGCGCTACGGGAGGCAGAAAAAGCCAAGCCCGTGCCGCTGGGCAAACGGACCGATCTGCGCGATGTCCCGCTCATCACCATAGACGGCCACGACGCGCGCGATTACGACGATGCCGTATTCGCCGAGCCGGTGGAGCATGGCTACCGCCTCATCGTCGCCATTGCCGATGTGGCGCATTACGTAAAACCTGGTTCGGCGCTGGACCACGCGGCCAGAATGCGCGGCAATAGCTGCTACTTCCCCGACCGCGTGGTGCCCATGCTGCCCGAGGCGCTCTCCAATGGCTGGTGCTCGCTCATGCCCGGCGAGGATCGCGGCTGCATGTTCGTGGAAATGTTC
>JAKBCD010000291.1 GCA_021808205.1 Pseudomonadota bacterium
TTTGGGTTCTTCTTTTTTGAATTCGCCGTGGCGCGTTCCATCGGCTCTGTCTCCCTGTTCGCCGACAGCGTGGATTTCCTGGAAGACTCCGCGGTGAATTTTCTGTTGCTGGCGGCCCTTGGCTGGGGGCCGAAGGCGCGGGCCAAGGCGGGCATGGTGATGGCAGCACTCATTATCGTGCCCAGCCTGGCAACACTCTGGCAGGCCATCGCTAAAATCTGGCACCCGCAAGCGCCGGATGCCGCCTGGCTTTCCCTGACCGGGCTGGCCGCCATGACGGTTAATCTCTGCGCGGCGACAATCCTCGCCCGGCACCGCCACATTGGTGGCAGCATCACCCGCGCCGCCTTTCTCTCCGCCCGCAACGATGTTCTGGCCAATGCCGCCATCATCTTGGCCGGGGCCGTCACCGCTTATCTCTGGCGCAGCCTTTGGCCGGATATGATCGCGGGGCTCGCTATCGGCGCGATGAACCTCGATGCCGCGCGGGAGGTATGGCAAGCCGCGCGGGGGGAACACGCAACCTGATCCGCCCTATGCGGGTGCGGCTCAGGTTATGATGAACGGCTCCTTGTGGCGTAAACCCAAAGCTCATGCCCGGCATAACACAACCCGGCCAGACAGGCCGGGGTCAGAAAATACATGACTCTGAATAACAATATGGCGCCCAGCACCTCGGCGGCGGGCAGATAGGCCGAAAGACCCAGCAGCAGCACGGAATCGAACACCCCAACCCCGCCGGGCAGGCCGGAGAGCACGCCCGCGGCGAAGGCGCCCAGATATAAACTTAATGTATGCGTGTAAGTAAGCCCTGGCACGGCAGGCAGCACGGCGTGCAAAATGGCGCAGGCGCAAGAAATATCAAGACAGGAGAGCAGTATCTGAGCCAGGGCGATCCGCCCGCCCGGCAAGGCTATACGCCTGCCCAAAAGCGTCACCGCATCGCGCTTGCGCGCGGCGAGCACATAAAAAGCCGGCACCGCCAGCAGCCCGCCCCCCACAATGCGCAGCAGCACCGGGGTCAAACTACCCGGCACCGGCACGGAGTATGGGTCCAGCACCAGCAGCGCCCCCAGCAAGGTAAACAGCCCCAACGTGAAACTGCTGCCGGAGAGGGCGACAATGCGCGCGATACCGCCCGGCGGCACCGCCCAATGGGCATAGAACCGCAGCCTTATGGCCGCCGCCGTTAGTGCCGTGGCCCCCAGCACATGACTGAGCGCATAGGCGCAGAAAGAGGCCAGCCCGATGCTGGAATAGGGCAAAGCCGGGATATCGCCCGCCCGCCTGGCAAAATACACCCCCGGCAGGTCATAGGCGGCCATGATGCAGATGGATGCGGCCAGTAGCCCCACCGCCCGCACCACATCCCAGAAAGGCGTAGCCAGGAAGGCCGCGAAAACCTCCGCCAGCCCCACCTTTTTGAGAATCCCGTGCAGCCCGAAGGCGATCGCCGTGAGCAGCAAAAGCCCAAGAACAGGCGGCAGGCGCTTTAGGAACCCGCGCAAGGGGTTAGGCCGCCGCCTCCTGCCGGGCGAGGCTTACCTCGATCAACGCGATGGTCCGCTCCACGCCGTAAAGCGCGATGAACCCGCCAAAACGCGGCCCCTCTGCCGTCCCCAGCAGCACTTGGTAAAGACAGTCGAACCATGCTTTCAGCGGGCTGAAGGGGTGGCGTTTGCCGATAGCGTAGACGAGATTTTGCAGCCGCTCGGCTTGGGTGTCGCCGGGTTGGTGCGCCTGTTCGTTGGCGCGTAGGCTCGAGGCAAGGTCGTCCAGCCCCGCGCGTTCCACTTCGCTCGGCGCGCGGTATTGGCGCTTGGGCGCCACGAAATCGCGGTTATAGGCCACAGCGTAATGCACCAGCTCCGCCAGGAACGGAAAGCTCTCGGCATTGGCCTCGGGCATATAGGCGCGGATGAAGCCCCACAGCATCTCGGCGCTATCCGCATTGCTCACCGAGGCGAGGTTCAGCAGCATGGTGAAGCTGATCGGCGAACCGGCCTGCTTGGGCAGCACCCCGCCATGAATATGCCAGGCCGGATTGTCATGCGGCGTCTGCGCCGTGGGCAGTGCCGCGACATAATTGATGTAATCATCCGTCGAGCGGGGGATGACATCGAAGAATAATTTCTTGGCGCGCTGGGGCGCATGATACATGAACTGCGCCAAGCTCTCCTTGGGCGCATAGGTCAGCCATTCATCGATGGAGAGACCATTGCCCTTGGACTTGGAGATTTTCTGCCCCTTCTCGTCCAGGAAAAGCTCGTAGGTGAGCGTCAGCGGCGGCTCCTTGCCCAAAGCGCGGCAGATGGAGGAGGAGAGCTTCACGGAATCGATCAGATCTTTGCCGGACATCTCGTAATCCACGTCCAGCGCGTACCATCGCATCGCCCAGTCCGCCTTCCATTGCAGCTTGGCAGAGCCTCCCAGCACGGAGGTCTCAAATTTCGCGCCGCTGTCCGGGTCGGTCCAGAACACGGTGCCGTGGGCAGCGTCCACCTTGTCGATGGGCACCTGCATCACCACGCCGGTGCGCGGATGGATGGGCAGGATCGGCGAATAGGTGGCTTTGCGCTCCGCCCCCAGCGTGGGGAGGATAATCTGCACGATCGCGTCATGATGACGCAAAACATGCAGCAAGGCCGCGTCGAACCGGCCAGAGGCATAATAATCGGAAGCGGAGGCGAACTCGAATTCAAACCCGAAGGCGCGCAGGAAATCCTGCAGCATATTGTTGTTATGGGCGCCAAAACTCTCGAACTTGCCGAACGGGTCCGGAATGCGCGTGAGCGGCTTGCCCAGAAATTCCCGCAGCATTTCCTTGTTGGGCACATTGTCGGGCACCTTGCGCAGCCCGTCCATATCGTCCGAGAACGCCAATAGGCGGGATTTCAGCCCGGTAAGTTCGGTGAATGCCTTGCGTACCCAGGTGGTGCGCGCGACCTCGCCGAACGTGCCGATATGCGGCAGGCCGGAGGGGCCATAGCCAGTCTCGAACAGCGCCTCGGTCTTGCCTTTCTGTTTCAGCCGCTCCGCAATGCGTTCGGCTTCACGGAAGGGCCAGCTCAGCTGGGCAGTGGTGTTATTTTCGCTCATGGTTCGCCTGCTCTAGAGCCGGAAATTTGCTCCTGCAACTGCCGCAAACAGTTTTCAACGTCATGGATCATCGATCACGCGCGGCAGGCCGGGGCGCCAGGTGGCGTTATCGGAGCTGTTCATGGACCAGACACGCACTTCCCGTGCCTCGGGGGATTGCAGCACCACCACCGGGTCCGGCGCCGCAAACGCCACCTGCGCGATATCTGCCCCCAGATCCGGAGGCAAATTGCCCAGCCGCTTCCAGGCTGCCAGCACTTGGCGCTGATAAGGCAGGCCGAGATCCGGCAGGGCGGAGTGGTAATCGGCGATGGCGCTGTTCCAGGAGCCGGTCTGAGCCTTGAGCTGCGTTAAATAGGTGGCGGCATAAGCAGCATTGCTGGCCGGGTTAAAGGCGTCATCCAGCGAGGTGAAGGCGTCTGGATGGTATGCCAGGCTCACCTGAAAACAGCCGACATCGATATCATGCGCGCCCGAGGCCTGGGCCAGCCTTACAAAAGCTTCCGCATCCTGCTTGCTGGCGAAATACTGGCCGTTGCCATCGGCGTTCACTGTCCATGGCCAGGGGGCGGCACGGCCGGTCAGC
>JAKBCD010000292.1 GCA_021808205.1 Pseudomonadota bacterium
AAGAAGCGGCGACCAGGGACCCGGAACTTGCAACTGCATGATCTACCTTCCTTCGCTCTATTTCTCGTTAGAGCCGATGCTCTTGGTCAATGCCGCTGAAACGGGGTAGACCACGCCCGCCCGCGCAGCGGCCACGACCTTGTCGAAAAGCTGAGGATCAGGGCTGGAGAAATACGAAATTTTGGCGCCGATATTGGCGTGCGGCTGGGCCACTTGCTGGAAAGCCGCGTAGCTAAGCTGGTTGGGGCTACCAGACACTTTCTTCACCCAGGAGTCAAAATCATCCGGCGAGACGACATGTGTGGCAAACTGCATCCAAGAGAATCCAGCGCCGGAGAAATCGGCTCCGAAGCCGGTGTATTCACCAAGATCGGGCGCGTCGAACGTATCGATCGTGCGCATGCCTGGCATGACAGAGATCATCGGGGCGAGCTGCGGGATATAGATGTCGTTGGAGACCGAGGCAGAGGTGAGGCGCATTCTCACGACGCTACCCTGCGGTACTTCCAGCTCGTCGATCGTGGCGACATGCTGGGCGGGATAGACGAAAATCCATTGCCAATCAGTGTTGATAACATCCACATTCAGTACGCTCCCCGGGTCCGCGGTGACCTGCTTGTGCAGCAGACCAGGGTTATACGGTTCAACCGCGTAGATGGTTTTCACCGAATACAAGCCGAGCCCGGCGACCACCAGGAACGGCACGCCCCAGACCAGCAATTCTAGCACCGTGTTGTGCGACCAGTCGGGATCGTAGGCTGCGTTAGCGCCTTTGCGGTAGCGCCAGGCGAACAGCGCGATGGCCAGCAGCACAGGCAGAATGATAAGCAGCATCACCACCGTATCGACGATGGTGGCGTGCCACTCCTGTGTGGCAATGGCGTTGATGGGGTGGAAAAGCCGATAATCTCCGCTTGAACAGGCGGCCAGCGCCAGCACGGGTAGCAGAGTGAGATAGAATTTCGGTCTCAAAGCGGCCTCGCAGCAAAATGACTTGCCCCGGAGGAGGAAAGAAAGCCAGCCCCGGCGCCATATTCTCCCGGCCGCCCACGCAGCGTTATTGATGCCGTGCAGCAAACCGGGAAATAGTCTTTAGAGCGATTACACGACGACTGAAACCCATTACCGAATTTTTAGACAGCATATCAGCAATCTAATTCTGCGCGGATCCGTCTGTTGTCTTTTCTAAGCGCAAGACAAAATATCAGGGCCTACGCTAATCGCTGGTCACCAGCCGGCGGTAGAGATGCCAGCTCGCATGGCCAAGAACTGGAATTGTAACAGAAAGCCCAAGAAGCCCTGGAATGGCCCCGAGCACCAGTCCGGCCACCACAACCCCGCCCCAGGCCAAAGTCACTCCCGGGTTTGCTATCGCGACGTGCAGCGAAGTGGAAACCACCTCGCGCACAGACATTTCACGGTCGAGTGCTAACTGAAAACCGACAAGCCCGATCGCCAGGGCCACCAGCGCGAAGCCAGCACCCAGCAACATGCCGAGCGTCAGCATTTCATAGCCGGCTACGGTGGTGAACAGATTACCGAAGAACGACCCGCTAGGGATCTGCCCAAGGGTGATGGAATAAAGAACTCCCGCCGCGATGATCCACAGCGCGAATAACCCAATCAGCAATAGCCCCAAGCGCTGTACGGTGAGCCGGCGGGGGGAATCAAAAATCGCGGCGACGGCATCTGCGGTTGCAGCGCCGTCCCGCTCGCTCTGGCGGCTTAGCGCTGCAAACCAGATGGTGCCTACGGGGCCGATCAGAGCCAGGCCAGCGCAGATGGGGAAAATGAAGGGCAGCAAGGCCCGGTCCAGGATGACCCCGGCCAGGAGCGCGCCGGCCAACGGGTAGATCACCACGTGCACCACGACATCCGTGCGGAAGGTTCGCCAATCCGCCCAACCTCCCCTCAAAGCCGCCCAGATCGCGTCCATCCCGGCATTTTCAATTCGGATCGGTCCGGTCGCTGCTTCCGGATGGGTATCTTGGGGAGACAGGTTGGTACCAGGATAACCGCGCGCTTCATTCAGGCCGTTAAAGTTTCGGGGCTCACCAAAAGAAGCAGTCATTCAATCATACTCCCAAATATACGCCTGATACGGCAGACGCTTTGTCTTCTTTCCAGTTAAGCGCGAATTTTGATTTTCAACCAGAGAATTCTCAATCTTGCATCTTACCCAAAAGGCATTGAAACCATGCCTGGACATGGCAACTCCTGAAGCGCAGCCTCAACACCTGTTCCAAACTCGGGTGCATACAATGCGCAAATTATTATTTTCATTTTTGTTACTTGCCGTTCCGTCCAGCGGGCTGGCGCAAGCTGCTTCCGTGCCCGCCCCGGCTTATAATCCGCCAGATGCCGCCACCAGCGAAACCGCCATTCTCTCCGGCGGCTGCTTCTGGGGCGTGCAGGGCGTGTATGAGCATATGAAAGGCGTAACCCAGGCCGTTGCTGGGTATACCGGCGGTGCTGCATCCACCGCGCAGTATGAAACGGTGAGCACCGGCACCACCGGCCATGCGGAATCCGTGAAGATCACTTTCAATCCGCAGATCATCTCTTACGGCCAGATTTTACAGATTTATTTCGCTGTTACCGCCGACCCCACGGAGCTGGATTACCAGGGACCAGACCAGGGCACGCAATATCGTGGCGCGATCTGGGCGGAAACGCCCATGCAAAAACAAATCGCCACGCGCTATATCGCCCAGCTTAGCGCGGCGCATTCCTTCCCCGCCCCCATTGTCACCCAGGTGAATGCCGCGATGCCCTTCTACGAGGCCGAGGCCTATCATCAGGATTTTCTCGTCCGGCACCCGGACTATCCCTACATCGCCTATAACGACATTCCCAAAATCCAGGCGCTGCAAGCGCAGTTTCCCGCACTTTATCAGGCGCAGCCTGTTACATTCTTGAAAGGCCAGTTATGATGAAACGCCGTTTCCTGCTGGCCGCCGCCAGCGTACTTGCCATGGCCCCGCGCGCCCGCGCCGCCGGTTACAAGGTAACGCATACCGATGCCGAATGGCGCAAGCTGCTTACCCCCGCGCAGTATAACATTCTGCGCCAGGCGGGCACGGAGCCGCCATTCTCTTCACCTTTGCTGAACGAACACCGCAAGGGGATTTTCAGTTGCGCGGGCTGCGCCCTGCCCTTGTATTCCTCCGCCACCAAATTCGACAGCGGCACCGGCTGGCCCAGCTTCTATGCGCCGCTGCCCCAGGCGGTGGATGAACAGCCGGATGACTCGCTTGGCATGAACCGCACCGAAGTGCATTGCAGCCAATGCGGTGGGCATCTGGGCCATGTTTTCCCCGATGGCCCCCCGCCCACGGGCTTGCGTTATTGCATGAACGGGCTGGCGCTAAGCTTCACCCCCGCCTGAGCTAGAGCGCGATGAGCTGTGCTGCCTCTGCCGCCAGCGCGGCAATCGCGTCCCAATCTTTGGCCTCGATCATTTTGCGCTTCACCATCCAAGACCCGCCGACACAGATGACGTTGGAGAGTTTAAGGTAACGCGGCGCGATCTCAGGCGTGATGCCTCCGGTGGGGCAGAATTGCAGTTGTGGCAGCGGCGAGGCGATGGAGGCCAGAAACGGCGCCCCGCCAGCCGCCTCAGCGGGGAAGAATTTGGCGAAACGGTAGCCGCGCTCGATCAACGCCATCGCTTCTGA
>JAKBCD010000293.1 GCA_021808205.1 Pseudomonadota bacterium
CAGCGGCGAGGGCGCGGCGCCAAGTGCCGGCAACAGCAGGCACATCAGTAACGCCGTGCCAATAATGCAATTACGGCTGCCCCAGCGCGCCACCGCCATGCCCGCCAGCGGCATCACCGAAACACCGCCCGTGCCACCGGCCAGCAGCACCAGGCCTAGCGTGCCGTCTCCCAGATGAAACCGGATTTTGACGTAGGGGATAACGATCGCCCAGACCGTAATGCCAATGCCCGCCATGAAAAACACGAGCCGCGCGGTCCAGAGTTTGGCTTGCATGGCAGAGCGTTATCGCGCCGCAGCGCCAGCGGCAAGGCGGAGGAGGCGTGGGCAGGAAAGGCGCGGACAAGAAAAGGGGGCCTAATGCCCCCTTCGCGCTGGATATGAGACGTGGCTACAAAGCCCGCCGCCCGGCAATGGCATGGTAGATAACCAGCACGACCACCGCGCCAACAACCGAGACAAACAGCGACCACAGGTTGAAACCAGTTACCGGTACAGCGCCCAACGCGGCGAAGATCCAGCCGCCCACCAGCGCGCCGACGATACCCAGAACAATGTCAATCACCGGACCGCGGCCGCCATTATCCACAATATGGCTGGCGATCCAGCCGGCAATAAGACCAAGTACGACCCACCCGAGAATTGACATGATTGCGCCTCCTTAAATCTAGTCTGTCCAGGAGATGGGCGGCAGACGTTTACCCGGCAAGCGTCGTTGCAGGAAGTTCACCCGGCATTCATGTTCACTTTAAGCTGCCGTGCCTCCAGCCCCTGCCATACAACCAACACCGGCACGGCGATGATGAAATCTCTCGCCCGGCGCAACAAAGAGAGCGACAAGGCGATATCCGGCGGGATGCCGAACAGCCCGCCCAGTAGCGTGTAGGCGGCCTCTTGCACGCCCACGCGGCCAGGAATGAAGAAGGCCAGCGCCATGATGGCATGGAGCATAGCCTCGATGCACACGGCATCCGGCCAGGTGAGGTTCACGCCCAGCGCCTGAAACCCGATGTAAGACGCCGTGCCGGTGCCAAGCCAGCAGAGCAGGTGCACAAACGCCGCACCCGCCAGCCGGTAATGCTGGGTGTACATGTTATCCAGCGTGGCTTGCAGACGTTCGAAATGGCCTACCGTTCCCTGCCCTGTAGTGCCCGCGATGCGCAGCGCCAGGGCGCTGAACAGCTTCGTGCCAGACCCGCGTTGCGCCACAATCAGCCCCACGCCCAGCGCCACCGCCACCGCAAGCCCGATGCTCACCGGCATCAGCAACTCGGAATGGGGAACCTTATGCGCCAGCAGCACCAGCCCGATGCCAACAAAAACCAGCTGGGCCAGAAATTCGGTGGTCACATCCCCCAGCGTCGAGGCAACGGCATCCGCCGTGGCCACCCCGCCAAGCCTGATCACCCTGGCCCCCAGCACATAGCCGCCCACCTGCGAAAAGGGCAGAAACTCCCCCGTGGCGTCGCGCACCGCCCGGCCCCAGACACAGAGCAGAAACGACCCCTTCTGGCGCGACCGCAGCAATAGGCGCCAACTTCCACCAAGGCCCAGCAACAGGGCGAGTTGTGCCGCGATATACCCCGCCAGCCCGGCGGCACTGACCGAGGTGAGTGCGCGCAGCACGCCTCCTGCCCCGTAATAAATCACCAGACCTGTGACGACCGCCAAACCCGCCAGCGTGAGCGCGGCGGGGACAAGTTTATTTTTACCCGACAAGGAAATGCTCAGCGCCCCATGATGCGTTGCTTCAAGCGCAGGGCGGTTAAGCCCATGCGCCCCAGAAACGGCATCGTGGTGGGGCGCTTAAGGCGCAAATCGTAGCCTGCCATGCGCTTCTTATCCTCTTCCAGGCAAATTGCCAAAAATGCCGCTGGATCCATGTTCTCGTTCAGCGCGGCAGAACCGTTCATGGTGAAATTGGCATCCGCCCCTTCCAGCCCGTCCACATCCTTGGCGATGCCGATCCGCTCATAGATCAAGAACCCCCACACCGCCCACACTTTCAGCTCGAAGAATACCCGCCGGTGCCAGGGCAGATTCGCCCGGTGCCAGGCCAACCAATTGGCGAAGAACAGAATATGCCGTCCTTCCTCCTGCACCACAGGCTCGAAGGTCTCCACCAGTTTTTCAGGGAAATAGCCGGAACGCTTGGCCATCTCGAACAGCCCGTAAGCGAAGAAACTGTCGATACATTCGGAGAAGCCGGTCACCAGCCAGCCCCACTCCGCGTCGTTCGGCAAGGCGTAATAGGGCTCAGGTTTCATCGAAATGTCATAGGCCGCCACCAGGCGGGAGAGCACATCCTTATGCCGCGCTTCCTCACCGGCCATATGCAGCAGTGCCGCGCGCAGCCCCTCGCGCGGCACGGTCTGGGAATAAAAGGCGATCCGCGCCGCCGCCTTGATCTCCGTCTGCACCGCGATATCCCAGATCGGCAGGGAGGTGATGCGCCCCAGCGTTTCCGCGTCCAGCTTCGGCCAGTCCAGCACGGCGGGTTTGTAGGGGTTGTAGGTGGCGCCCAGCAAGGACGTAAACATACGGTAATGCGCCTCAGACCCCACCTTGATCGCGCCAGGCTCTGGAAACACCCAATGGCGCGCCTGAAAATCTGCGGAGATCACCTCCTCTTCACTGGTCGCGGTTTCGGTCGGGGCAAGGGGAAGATCGTACATCTGCATCCTCAATGTTGCGCCAGAAGCTGCAATAGGTTCTACAAGCTGCGTCCTGGCGGGTATATGGCCCTTGCGGGGTGGCAGAACAACACGGGGTTAAAAAGAGTGGCGCAAGACGATCTGGTGCTGGTGACAGGGGCGACCGGGTTTGTGGGCGCGGCCGTGGCCCGCGCGGCAAGGGCTGCGGGCTATAAGCTGCGCGTCACCGCCCGGCGCGGGTCCAGCCGGGGTAACCTCACCGGGCTGGACGCGGAGGTGGCATATCTCGACCTTGCCGACCCCGCGAGCTTTCCTGCCGCGCTGCAAGGCTGCCGCTACCTGCTGCATGTGGCGGCGGATTACCGGCTCTGGGTGCCGGATGTGGCCGCGATGCGCAAAGTGAACATAGATGGCACGCTGGCCCTGCTGCGCGCGGCCGCGAAGGCGGGGGTGGAGCGCTCGGTCTATACCAGCTCCGTCGCCGCCCTGGGGTTGACAGCCGATGGCACGCCCGCCACCGAGGCAACGCCGATCAAGCCCGAGCACCATGTGGGCGCCTACAAGCTGAGCAAATACGATGCAGAGCAGGGCGTGCGAGAACTGGCGCAGGCGCAGAACATCGTGATCGTGAATCCCTCCACCCCCGTAGGTCCGGGGGACATCAAGCCCACCCCCACCGGCCAGATGGTGCTGGACGCCGCGCGGGGCAAAATGCCCGCCTATGTGGATACCGGGCTGAACCTGGTGCATGTGGACGATGTGGCGGCCGGGCATCTTCTGGCGCTGGAGACAGGCCGCCGGGGTGAGAGCTATATTCTCGGCGGCGAGGATCTGATGCTGCGTGACCTGCTGGCCCTGGTGGCAGCACATAGCGGGCGCAAGGCGCCGAGGCTGCGCCTGCCGGTGGCACCCTTGATGCCGCTGGCCTGGGTGATGGAGCGCATCGCCGAACGCACCGGCAAAACCCCGTTGATGACCCCCGACATCCTGCACATGGCGCGGAAAAAGATGTTTTTCTCGTC
>JAKBCD010000294.1 GCA_021808205.1 Pseudomonadota bacterium
ACGACATTATTTTTGATCATTTCCAGACCGCCGCCTACCCCAGCCAGCCGATGGGCCGACCGGTGTTGGGCACTGAAGCGATTATCCGCAGCATGAAACGCGAGGCGCTGCCCGGCTTTATGAGCCAGCATTACACGCCGGATAATATGGTGATCGCGGCTTCGGGCAATTTGTATCACGAGCAGGTGGTGGAGCTGGCGGCGAAGCATTTTGCTGATCTGCCCCATGCCGAGCGCCACGCGCCGATGGCCGCCGATTATATGGGCGGTGAATATCGGGAGCTGCGGGATTTGGACCAGGCGCATATCGTGCTGGGCTTTAATTCCCCTGGTTATGGCGAGGCGGATTATTACCCGGCCATGCTGCTTTCCACTCTGCTGGGGGGTGGGATGTCTTCCCGGCTGTTCCAGGAAATCCGGGAGAAGCGGGGGTTGGTTTATTCCATCTATAGCTTCACCGCCCCGGCGGAGGATGGCGGGTTGTTCGGCATTTACGCGGGCACGGGTGAATCCGAGGCCGCCGAGCTGATCCCGGTGACGCTGGAGGAGCTTGAGAAAGTGCAGCGCGCGGTGAACGAGGCGGAGCTGAACCGTGCCCGTGCGCAGCTTAAGGCTGGGTTGCTGATGAGCCTGGAGAGTACGGGCAGCCGCTGCGAGCAGCTGGCCCGGCAATGGCAGGTGTTCGGGCGAATCATACCCGTGGAAGAGACGGTGGCGAAGATCAACGCCGTGACGGTTGAGGATATTTGCGCCGCAGGTACCAAGATATTCCGGCAGAAGCCGACACTGGCCACCATCGGCCCGGTGGCGCAGGTGCCGAAATTCTCCTCCATCATCGACCGGCTGGCCGCGTGAGCGCGCTGACGGACGCCGCCACCGCCCTGCTGGAGGCAGCTTCGCGGGCCGGAGCGGACGTGGCCGAGGTGGGGCTGTATGAAGGCACGTCCGTTGGCATTCAGCGCCGCCTGCGCAAGATTGAGGAAACCGAGCGCGCCGAGACCACCGAGCTTGGCCTGCGCGTGTTTCTGGGTCGCGCCTCGGCCAGCGTTTCCGCGAGCTCCATCGACCATGGCGCGTTTGCCCGTTTGGCCGAGCAGGCGGTGGCGATGGCCAGAGTGGTGCCGGAAGACCCGTATGCGGAAATTCCTTTTGCCCCCCCAGCACCCGATGCCGCGTTTCTGGAGCTGGACGACCCGGTTGAGCCAAGTGCTGACCTGTTGATTGAGCGCGCCAGCGCAGCGGAGGAAGCGGCTTTGGCGGTGCCCGGCATCACCAATTCAGAGGGTGGTTCTGCTTCCTGGTCGCGCTCCATTTCTTTGTTGGCCACCAGCCATGGGTTTTTGGGCGAATATGCGCGCTCAGGCCACAGCGTTTCGGTGACCGCCATTGCTGGCACGGGCACCACGATGCAGCGCGATTATGATTATGACAGCGTGATTCACGGGAGCGATTTGGGCGATCCGGCGCAGCTCGGCCGCAACGCCGCCGCCCGGGCTTTGGCGCGCCTGAACCCCAAGCGCCCGGCCACGGCGAAGCTGCCGGTGCTGTTCGACCCGCGGGTCTCGGGTTCCATTCTAGGCCATTTTGCCAGCGCCATTTCGGGGGCTTCCATCGCGCGCGGCACCTCGTTTTTAAAGGATGCGCTGGGCGCGCAGGTGTTCGCTTCTGGTATCAACATTGTGGACGACCCGTTGCGCGTGCGCGGCAGGCGCTCTCGCCCGTTCGACCGCGAGGGCCAGCGCGTGGCGCAGATGAATTTCATTAAGGACGGGCACCTGATGGAATGGGTGCTGGACACGCGCTCGGCCAACCAGCTCGGCCTGAAAACCAATGGCCATGCCGGGGGGCTCTCGAATTTCTACATGGCGCCGGGCAAGATGACGCCCGCAGCGCTGATGGCCGATATTGCCGAGGGGCTGTATGTGACCGAGATGATGGGCTCCAGCATCAACGGTCTGACCGGTGATTATTCGCGCGGAGCGGCGGGGTTCATGATCCGCAATGGCCAGATTGCCGAGCCGGTGGCGGAATTCACCATTGCCGGGAATTTGAAGGACATGTTCCTGAACCTCACCCCGGCGAACGATCTGGAATTCAAGCGCGGCACCGATGCGCCGACCTTACGGATTGAGGGCATGACCCTGGCAGGGGCGTAAGTTACGCGGTTCTCGGATGACGGGCCACCACGGCCCGCCATCCGGCAGCTTGTCCTGGAGGTGGTGGCCAAGGCCCACGCTGCATGCATTGCTACCCTTTGTGGAGTGAAGATTAGTTTAACGGTTTATGATACTTGGGAAAGCCGTTACAGCGGCAGCTGCGTTGTGCGCTTGACCATGCGCAGCGTGAGCGTGGATTGCACACGCCTAATGCCGGGCAGGCGGGTAAGTTCCTCGGAATGCAGACGCTCCAGATCTTCCGCCCCGTTATAGACCACCCGCAGCAGATAATCCGCCTGGCCGGCCAGAAGGTAGCATTCCTGCACCTGCGGGATCAGCTTCACCCGCGCCTCGAACGCGTCAAGCTGCCTGCGTTCCTGCCCCTCCAGCGTGATGAACACATAGGCCGTGCCGGGAAAACCCGCTGCCTTCTGGTTCAGCACCAGATGCGTGCCGGAAACGAGCTCGCTTTGCAGCAGCAGGTGCAGCCGCCTGAGGCAGGCGGAGGGGGAAAGATTTACCTTCTCCGCTAGATCGATATTCGAAAGCCGTCCGTCCTGCTGCAGGACGTTGAGGATTTTGCGGTCTGTTTCATCCAGTAGAGGTGTCATGCATTTTTATATCAAGAACTTATTAAGATGTCGAACTTATATGTAAAAAACTATAGGAATTCCCCAAAATAGGCAGAAACTCGCGGAGAATTGGTTGTATTCTTCGTAGATTATTCAGCCGGAATAACCTGGCTTTTCGGGAGAGAACAAATGCGCATCGGTGTACCCAAGGAGATTAAAGATCATGAAGACCGCGTTGGCATGGTGCCAGGTGCGGTGCACGAGCTGGTGACCAAGGGTCACGAGGTTTTGGTGCAGCATGATGCGGGTAAGAATATCGGCCTCACTGATGAGGATTATGTTCTCGCCGGTGCCAGGGTGGTTGCGGATGCCGATGCCGTTTGGGGCCAGGCGGACATGATCGTGAAGGTGAAGGAGCCGCTGGCAGTGGAGCGCAAGAAGCTGCGCGCCAACCAGTTGCTGTTCACGTACCTGCATCTGGCACCGGACCTGGAGCAGGCGAAGGACCTTATCGCCTCGGGTGCGACCTGCATCGCTTATGAGACTGTGACGAGCGCGGCGGGTACGCTGCCGCTGTTGCAGCCGATGTCCGAAGTCGCGGGGCGGATGTCTGTGCAGGTGGGGGCGCAGTATCTTGAAAACGCCTATGGCGGCCCCGGCATGTTGCTGGGCGGCGTGGCGGGCGTAGCGCCGGCGAATGTGGTGATTTTGGGCGGTGGTGTTTCTGGCACGAACGCGACGCTGATGGCCGTTGGCCTGGGTGCGGATGTGACCGTGGTGGACCGCTCGCCGGACGTGCTGCGCCGGATCATCGCCACGTTTGGCACCCGCGTGAAAACCGCCTTCTCCACCAAGGACACGGTGGGTAGGCTGGTGGCACAGGCAGATCTGGTGATTGGCACCGTGCTGATTCCCGGTGCGGC
>JAKBCD010000295.1 GCA_021808205.1 Pseudomonadota bacterium
GATGGCGCCGATGAGCCCGACACCACGAATTTCGCCGACGATCGGCAGGTCGCCGATGGCCTCGTTGAGTTTTTCGCGTAGCAGCGCGCCCTTGGCGGTGGCATTTTCCACAAGTTTTTCGTTTTCCAGAATTTCTAGATTCTTCAGCGCCACAGAGCAGGAAACCGGATGCGCGGAGTAGGTGAAGCCATGATAATATTCGCCGGTTTCATTGATCAGCACATCCGCCACGCGGTCGTTTATCAACAGGGCGGAGAGCGGAAGATAACCAGAGGTGAGACCCTTGGCGGTGGTCATCATATCCGGCTTGATGCCGAAATAATCAGAGCCGAACCATTTACCCGTGCGCCCATAACCGCAGATCACTTCATCGGCGATCAGCAGAATATCGTATTGCTTGCAGATGCGGTTGATTTCCGGCCAATAGGTTTCGGGCGGGATCAACACGCCGCCGGCACCCTGGATCGGCTCTCCAATGAAGGCGGCAACATTCTCAGGCCCGAGTTCAAGGATTTTCATTTCGGCCTGCTTGGCAGCGTAGAGGCCGAACTCAGCCGGGCTCATCTGCCCGCCCTTGCCGTACCAATATGGCGGCAGTACCTGCGCGAAATAGGGCAGATCGCCGGCTTGGCGGTGCATGTCCGTCATGCCGCCGGCGGACGCGCCCAGCGTGGTGGAGCCGTGATAGCCATATTCCCGGCCGACGATGAACTTCTTTTCCGGTTTGCCGATTGTCTTCCAATAGACCCGCGCACTGCGGATGGCGGAATCAACGGCCTCGGAGCCGGAGCAGGCGAAGAACACATGCTCGAACCCTTCCGGCGAAATCTCGGCCAACTTCGTGGCCAGCCTCACCGCAGGCTCGTTCGTGGTTTTAAAGAACGCATTGTAATAGGGCAGCTTCGTCATCTGCTTGGTGGCGGCTTCCACCAGTTCCTGGCGGCCATAGCCCGCGGCCACGCACCATAGCCCGGCCATGCCGTCCATGATCTTGTTGCCGTTGGAATCGTGCAGGTAGACGCCCTCGGCGGAGGTGATCAGCCGCACACCTTGCTGGTGCAGTTCCTTGTGGTCGGTAAAGGGATGAAAATGATGCGCTGCGTCCAGCGCTTGCAAGTCAACGCCACGGTCGAAATCGTTCAACATGTTGTGTCTCCGATAATTTCTGAATGAGGACATGCCCGTGCCGCAAAGGCGAGCACGGGGTGTTTTCAGAATCGGGGCGGGCTGTAGCCGATGCGTGCACAGAGCATGAGCAGCTCTGCCTGCAAATTAAGCGCCGATGATGGGGCTGCTAAAACCATAACCAAGATTGCCATGCTCCATCAAACCTATCAAGGAAATTTTATGACAGCATGCGCCCTGTTTGTGGCCCCGGCCCGGCCAGGCCTTGCCCGCAGCGCCATGGCGGGGCAAGAAATCGCTCATGTCTGATCTTGACCAGCTTCTTGAGACACGGGGCCGCAGCGCCCAGTTTGGTGCCTATGTCACGGCTTTGGCGTTTGATGCCAAGGGTTTGTCCGGCTTTGCTCTCGGCGATGGCACATTGCGCCTTGGCCCGGACCATACCGCTGTTGCAGCACATGATGGCGCGGTGCTGAGCCTGGCGGCGCACCCGGAAGGGGGTTTTCTCACAGGCGGGGATGATGGACGGCTGGTGCTGAGCAAGGCCGACACCAGCGTGCGGGAGCTGCGTAAATTTGGCTCCAAATGGGTGGAACAACTGGCGGTCTTCGCCGGTAAGGGGGCGTTGCTGGCGGCCTGCGTCGGCAAGAACCTTTATCTATTGAACCCGGCGGGGGAAATTCTGAAGACCATCGCGCACCCTTCCACCGTGACCGGCATCGCCTTTGACGCCAAGGGCAAGCGAGTTGCTGCTTCGCATTATAACGGGGCGAGCTTGTGGTTTACCGCCTCTGGCTCGGCGGTGGCACCGAAGCTGGAATGGAAGGGCAGCCACACGGGGCTGGCGATTCACCCGGCGGGCGAGGCGCTGGTGACGACGATGCAGGAAAACGCCCTGCATGGCTGGACCCTGCCCGAGGGCAAGCACATGCGCATGTCGGGCTACCCCACCAAGCCGGAATCGCTGGGCTTTACCAAATCCGGGCGCTGGCTGGCTACAGCGGGGGCGGAGAGCATCGTGCTCTGGCCGTTTTTCGGCGGTGGACCGATGGGCAAGCCGCCCACGGAACTGGGCATGGGCGATGGCATTGTAAAGCGCGTGGCCTGCCACCCGCAGCATGAGGTTGTGGCCGCAGGGTTTGATACCGGGCTGGTACTGGTGGCGGATATCGCGCGCGAGCGCGTGCTGCCGGTTTGCGGGCCGGGGCGCGGCAATGTGACGGCACTGGCCTGGAACGCGGATGGCACGCAACTGGCCTTTGGCACCGAGCAGGGCTTCGCCGCGTTGGTGGATTTCAGCGGGCGGTAGGGTCTGGTTTTCAGGCTGTGGGATATCACGGGCGCAGCCCAAGCTTACGCCCGACTTGCAATGTTTTTTAGTCGAATGACTATCTAGTCAAAAAGCGCTGTTTGGAGCTTGGTACAACCAAGCGCGTCCGGCTGACATCCAGTTAACTAAAAATTTAGGCCCAGCGCTGATTTGATAACCTGAGCAAGACCAAGGAGCAAAATTAATGGCCGAGCCGAATGTTGCCGGGACAATAGATGTTGGTAAGCGAGATAATGTCTCAAAATTACATGCCAAGGCCGTCGGCGTTATCGGCGTGCTTTTTCTTTGTGTCACGGGCGCCGCACCCGAATCCGCAATGCTTGGCAATGTGCCCTTTGCCGCCGGGTTTGGCACGGGCGTTCACACGCCTGCGGCGTTTTTACTTGCCACCATTGTGCTGGTCATCTTCAGCATAGGCTACGCGACAATGGCCTCCAAGGTTTCTTCGGTGGGAGGTTTCTATTCCTATATCGCGCAGGGGCTTGGCCGCGAGCTTGGCATGTCTGCCGGGCTCACCGCGCTCGCCTGTTATTCGATCTTCGAAGCCTCGCTTTATGGGCTGTTCGCCTATTTCGGGAATATCTGGCTATCCCAGCATTTGGGCATCAATGTCGGCTGGGTATGGCTGGCTTTGGCGGCAGTTGTGGGAGCCGGAGTGCTGTCTCTGCGGGATGTGCGCGTGAGCACGGCGATTTTGGGAACGGCGGTGCTATGTGAGACCGTTGTGCTGCTGGTTTTCTCCTTTGGCGTGGTTTTGGCCCATGGCGGCACCAATTTCTCGCTTGAGGCGCTGAATGTATTCCATGTCACCGTGCCGGTTGCGGCGCAGAAGGTTGGCAACGTTGCGATTCCGGCCGGCGCTTCGGCGGTGGGTATTTTCATGGCCTTCTGGTCATGGGTTGGGTTTGAGATGGCGCCGAATTACGCCGAAGAAAGCCACAGCCCCAAGCGGGTGATCCCCATCGCGCTCTACACGTCGGTGATACTGCTTGGTGTGATCTACACGTTCGTATCCTGGTGCGGGATTTCCGCCTATCCCAATACCGGTGCGATGCTGGCGCAGGCGGTGAATGACTCGGGTAATTTCTTCCTCACGCCGATGAAGCAATTTGTTGGCAATTTTGGCTACCAGGCCTTGAGCTTCCTGATTCTGACCAGCTCTTTCGCTTGTGGAATTGCCTTTCATA
>JAKBCD010000296.1 GCA_021808205.1 Pseudomonadota bacterium
GCGTGATGGACCGCGCCCAGGGCTGATTGATTTTTTGATGAATAGCGCGCCCGGCATCGGGCGCGGAGGGTTTTCGTGACGACACTGGACAAGAATTTCGAGCCGGCCTCGGCTGAGGCCCGGCTTTATGCTGGTTGGGAAACCTCCGGCGCGTTTGCCGCACGGCCGGAGAGTGGCGCGGCCCCATATACCATCATGATCCCGCCGCCAAACGTGACCGGCAGCCTGCATGTGGGCCACGCGCTGACCATGACGCTGCAGGATATTCTTGTCCGCTACCGCCGCATGCAGGGGCGCGATGTGCTTTGGCAGCCGGGCACGGACCATGCCGGCATCGCCACGCAGATGGTGGTGGAGCGGCTGCTGGATAAGGAAGGCGTCTCGCGCAAAGAGCTTGGCCGCGAAACCTTTCTCTCGCGTGTGTGGCAATGGAAGGCCGAGTCCGGCGGCACCATCACCCGCCAGCTCCGCCGCCTCGGCGCCTCGCCGGACTGGGCGCGTGAGCGCTTCACCATGGATGACGGGCTTTCCGTCGCGGTGCGCGAAGTGTTTGTGCGGCTGTTCGAGGAAGGTCTGATCTATCAGGATAAGCGCCTGGTGAACTGGGACACCCAGTTGCAGACCGCGATCTCCGACCTTGAGGTGGAAAGCCGCGAGACCAAGGGGAATATGTGGCATATCCGCTACCCGGTTGAGGGCGGCGAGGAGATTATCGTCGCCACCACCCGCCCCGAGACGATGCTGGCGGACACCGCCGTGGCCGTGCATCCCGAGAACGAAAAATACCGTCACCTCATCGGCCGGCATGTGGTGCTGCCGCTCACGGAGCGCCGCATCCCGATCGTCGCCGATGAATACGCGGACCCCGAGAAGGGCACGGGTGCGGTGAAGATTACCCCCGCGCATGATTTCAACGATTTCGAGGTGGGCAAGCGCCACGGGCTGGCCATGCCCTCGATGCTGGACCGCCAAGGCCGCGTCACCCTGGCTGAGCTTGGCGAGTTGCCGGAGTTTGTGCGCTCGCTTGAAGGCCAGGACCGTTTCGCGGCGCGCAAGCTCATCGTGGCGGAGCTGGAGGCACGCGAACAACTGGTGGAGGTGAAGCCGCACCAAAACATGGTGCCCTATGGCGACCGCTCCGGCACAATCATCGAGCCGTATCTTACCACGCAATGGTATTGCAACGCGCATGTGCTGGCCCAGCCCGCCATCAAGGCGGTTGAGGAAGGCCGCACCCAGTTTGTGCCCAAGCAGTGGGAAAACACCTTCTTCGCCTGGATGCGCGACATTCAGCCCTGGTGCATTTCCCGCCAGCTTTGGTGGGGCCACCGGATTCCTGCCTGGTACGACGAAACCGGCAAGGTGTATGTGGCGCGCACTGAGGCTGAGGCCCAGGCCAAGGCCGGGGCGGGTATCGCGCTCACGCAAGATGAGGACGTGCTGGACACCTGGTTCTCCTCCGCCCTCTGGCCATTCTCCACGCTCGGCTGGCCGGAACAAACGCCGGAACTCGCTAAATACTACCCCACCGACACGCTGGTGACGGGCTTTGACATCATCTTCTTCTGGGTAGCCCGGATGATGATGATGGGGCTGCATTTTATGAAGGATGTACCCTTTCGCACCATCTATATTCACGGCTTGGTGCGGGATGAAAAAGGCCAGAAAATGTCCAAATCCAAGGGCAATGTGCTGGACCCTCTCACCCTTATCGACAAATTCGGGACGGATGCTTTGCGCTATTCCGTAGCCGCCGCCGCGGGGCAGGGGCGCGACGTGAAACTGGGCGAGAAGATCGTCGAGACCAACCGCGCCTTCATCACCAAAATCTGGAACGCCGCGCGCTTTTTGGAAATGAACGGGGTCAAGCCGAACGCGGATTTCAAACCGCAGGATGCAAAGTTGCCGCTGTGCCGCTGGATTCTTGCCCGCGCCAACGAGGCGATTACCGCCGCCACCGCCGGGTTGGATGCTTTCCGCCCCAATGACTACGCTGCTGCCTGCTACCGCTTCGCCTGGGGTGATTTCTGCGACTGGTTCATCGAACTCGCCAAACCGGCTTTCACGGGCAGCGACGCGGCGGAAGTGCAGGACACCGCCGCCTATGTGCTCGGCGTGCTGCTGCGGTTGATGCACCCGCTGATTCCTTACGTGACTGAGGAACTCTGGGATCATTTCAACTACGGTGAAGCCTACTCACTCATCTCCGCTCACTGGCCGGAACCCGCCGCCACCACAGGCGCGGAAGACGCGGCGGAGGAATTGAACTGGCTTGTCGGTCTGGTTTCCGAAATCCGCACCGTGCGGTCGGAAATGAACGTGCCGCCTTCGCAAAAATCACCGGTGTTGTTGCAGGATGCGAAGCCCGAAACCCTCGCTCGCGCGGAACGCTGGTTTGAGGCGATCTCCCGTATGGCCCGTGCCTCTGAAATTGGCCCGCTTGCTGGCCCAGTGCCGAAGAACGCCGCGCAGGCGGTGCTGGGCGAGGCCACGATCATCCTGCCCTTAGAAGGTCTCATCGACCTTGAAGCCGAGAAGAAACGCCTTGCCGCCACGCTCGCCAAGGCCGAAGCCGAGCTTGCGAAAGTGCAGGCGAAGCTTGCGAACACGGATTTCACCTCCCGTGCCCCGGAAGCCGTTTTGGAAGAGCACCGCGAGCGCGAGGTGAGTTTCGCCAACGAGGCCCAACGGCTCAGCGCTGCTTTAGGGAGGCTTACATGATCATCCGTCCCGTCCGCCCGGAGGATAAAGCAAACTGGCTGCCACTCTGGCAGGGTTATTTGCAGTTTTACGAACACGACCTGCCCTCGGATATAACCGATACGCTCTGGGCACGCTTCTTCGATGCGGCTGAGCCCGTCCATGCCCTGGTGGCGGAGGAAAACGCTCAGCTTCTCGGCCTCGTGCATTACATCTTCCATCGCAACACCTGGATGGTGGAGGATGTGTGTTATCTGGAAGATTTGTTCACCGCCGAAGCTGCGCGCGGCAAAGGCGTTGGCCGGGCCTTGATCGAAGCGGTGTATGCGGCCGCCCGCGCGGCGGGCAGCAGCCGCGTTTACTGGATGACACACGAAACCAACACAACCGCCCAGGCGCTTTACGACAAGATCGCCGAAAAACCTGGCTTTATCCAATACCGCAAGCAGGTTTAAGATTGCACTGAGGCCGCCCCGTGGCGCAACCTGGCGGGCATGAACAGTTTTTCGATTCTGCTGCTGCTCGCCCTTGCCGCTACCCTTGAAGCCGGGGGCGATGCGCTGGCCCGCACCGCCCTGCACGCCCACGCCATGCCGGTGCGCCTTGGGGTTTTTGGCTTGGCCGCCCTGGTGCTGTTTATCTATGGTGTCACGGTCAATCTGCCGCCGTGGGACTTTGGAAAGCTCCTGGGTGTTTACGTAACCTTGTTCTTCGTCGTGGCGCAGCTCATCAACCGTTTCGCCTTTGGCATTGCCCCTACCACGCCAATTCTCGCCGGCGGCGCGCTTATCGTCGCCGGCGGGTTATTGATGACCTTCTGGAAAGCGTAAGCCGCCGGTTTACCGCGCGGTCTGGCCAAACAGAATGGCTTTCGATTCCGGTGATATGGTGGGCGTGCCGTTCACGTCCTTGGCCTTGGCATAGGCACGCTG